>NZ_JBSFPI010000042.1:0-34153 GCF_053588115.1 Nocardia sp. NPDC003482 | reverse complement strand
CACTACGCCCCCCCCCCCTTGTTTTCGTGCCTTTCGCGCTGTGGGCGGTTCTCGGCCTCGCCGCATGCCGCGAGTCTCGACCGCCGAACGGCGAGACTCAGGGCCACGAACCCCGCCGCGACGAAGGAGCGGCAAAAAGGAGCAAGCATGGATCGGCCACGCACTCTGGCGGAGAAGGTCTGGGAGCAGCACGTCGTCGCCCGCGGCGCGGGGGAGGGCGAGGCCCGCGAACCCGATCTCATCTACATCGACCTGCATCTCGTCCACGAGGTGACCAGTCCGCAGGCGTTCGACGGCCTGCGCGCGGCCGGGCGCCCGGTCCGCCGCCCGGACCTCACCATCGCGACCGAGGATCACAACGTCCCGACGATCGACATCGATCAGCCGATCGCCGACCCGGTTTCGCGCACGCAGGTGGAGACGCTGCGGCGCAATTGCGAGGAATTCGGGGTACGGCTCTACCCGATGGGCGATATCGAGCAGGGCATCGTGCACGTGGTCGGCCCGCAGC
Organism: Nocardia sp. NPDC003482; assembly: GCF_053588115.1. NCBI lineage: Bacteria > Bacillati > Actinomycetota > Actinomycetes > Mycobacteriales > Nocardiaceae > Nocardia > Nocardia sp. NPDC003482. Next base: position 33,642 of record NZ_JBSFPI010000042.1, on the reverse strand, counting down.
TCGGCCTGACCCAGCCGGGAATGACCGTGGTCTGCGGTGATTCGCACACGTCCACACACGGCGCGTTCGGCGCGATCGCGATGGGCATCGGCACCAGCGAGGTCGAGCACGTGCTCGCCACCCAGACGCTGTCGCTGCGCCCGTTCAAGACCATGGCCATCAACATCGATGGTCAACTGCCCCCGGGCGTCACGAGCAAGGACGTCATCCTGGCCGTCATCGCGAAGATCGGCACCGGCGGCGGTCAGGGCTACGTGCTCGAATACCGCGGCGAGGCCGTGCGGTCCATGTCGATGGAGGCGCGGATGACCATGTGCAACATGTCGATCGAGGCCGGGGCGCGCGCGGGCATGATCGCTCCCGACGAGGTCACCTACGAATTCCTGAAGGGCCGCCCGCACGCCCCGAAGGGCGCCGACTGGGACGCGGCCGTCGCCGCGTGGGAGGCGCTGAAGACCGACGAGGGCGCGGAATTCGACGCCGAGGTGCACATCGACGCCTCGACGCTGACCCCTTTCGTCACCTGGGGCACCAACCCGGGACAGGGCGCGCCGCTGGGCGACACCGTGCCGGATCCCGCCGACATCAGCGACGAGACCGCGCGCGAGTCGGCCGAGAAGGCGCTGCGCTACATGGATTTGCGGCCGGGTACGCCACTGCGCGAGGTGCCGGTCGACGCCGTGTTCGTGGGCTCGTGCACCAACGGCCGCATCGAGGACCTGCGGGCCGTGGCCGAGATCCTGCGGGACCGCAAGGTGGCCGACGGCGTGCGGATGCTGATCGTGCCGGGGTCGATGCGGGTGCGCGCGCAGGCCGAATCCGAGGGTCTGGGCGAGATTTTCACCGCCGCGGGCGCCGAGTGGCGGCAGGCGGGCTGCTCGATGTGCCTGGGCATGAATCCCGATCAGCTTTCGCCCGGTCAGCGCTGTGCTTCGACCTCCAACCGCAACTTCGAGGGGCGGCAGGGCAAAGGTGGCCGCACACACCTGGTTTCGCCGCTGGTCGCCGCCGCCACCGCGGTGCGCGGAACCCTGTCCTCACCTGCGGATCTGAACTGACCCGCCCCGACTTTCGAGGAGAACTCATGGAACCGTTCAAGGTGCACAAGGGGATCGGCGTCCCGCTGCGGCACTCCAACGTCGACACCGACCAGATCATCCCGGCCGTCTACCTCAAGCGGGTGACGCGAACCGGCTTCGAGGACGGGCTGTTCGCGGCCTGGCGTTCGGATCCGGGCTTCATTCTGAACACCGAGCCCTACAACCGGGGTTCGGTCCTGGTCGCCGGTCCGGATTTCGGCACGGGATCCTCTCGCGAGCACGCCGTCTGGGCCCTGCTGGACTACGGCTTCCGCGTGGTCATCTCGTCCCGCTTCGCGGACATCTTCCGGGGCAACGCGGGCAAGGGCGGCCTGGTGGCGGCCCGAATGTCACAACATGATGTCGAATTGCTCTGGAAGTTGCTCGAGGAACAGCCCGGTCTGGAATTGATCGTGGACCTCGAGGCCCGCACGGTGACCGCCGCAACGACCGTGTTGCCCTTCGATATTGACGACTACACCCGCTGGCGGCTGCTCGAGGGCTTGGACGACATCGGCCTGACACTGCGCCAGGAAGCCGCCATCGACCGGTTCGAAAAGGCAAGGCCGGCATGGAAACCGACCACCATTCCGAGCCCTATTTCGCAGACGTAAACAGTCCCGGGTGTTAGCTGAGAGCTACCAATCGAGATTGCTGCACGTGTGCCACGCCACATGAAATTTGGCGTGGCACATAGACTCTTGCCCATTGAGGGTTTACCGTGGTACCTAGTCGGTCCGACGACGGGCCATTAGTCTGCGGAGGATTCAATGAACAAGGCGGAACTGATCGACGTTCTGACCGAGAAGTTGGGCACTGACAGGCGCACGGCCACTGCGGCAGTCGAGCAGATTGTCGACACGATCGTGCGCGCGGTGAACAAGGGTCAGAGTGTCACCATCACCGGATTCGGTGTCTTCGAACAGCGCAAGCGCGCGGCCCGCGTGGCGCGCAACCCCCGCACCGGCGAAACCGTGAAGGTGAAGCCGACTTCGGTGCCGGCCTTCCGGCCGGGTGCGCAGTTCAAGGCGATCATCGCCGGCAAGCAGAAGATCGCGGCGGCCGGTCCCGCCGTGAAACGTGGTGTGGCAGCGCCGGTGTCGGGTGCGGCCAAGAAGACCACCGCCAAGAAGACCACGGCGAAGAAGACGGCGGCCAAGAAGACCACGTCGACCGCGGCCAAGAAGGCGACGGCCAAGAAGACGGCCACCAAGGCCCCGGCCAAGAAGACCGCGGCGGCGAAGAAGACCACCACCGCGGCGAAGAAGGCCCCGGCCAAGAAGACCGCGGCCAAGGCCACCGCCACCAAGAAGGCCACGGCCGCCAAGAAGACCCCGGCGAAGAAGACCTCGACGGCCAAGAAGACCACGGCCAAGCGGACCGCCACCAAGCGGACCGCGCGCCGCTGACCTCTCGGCACAGATCGGCCCCGGCCTGAAAAGGGCAGCCGGGGCCGTTTCTGTGTGCGAGGGCGGCCGGGGCCGTTTCCGTATGCAACGGCGGCCGGGGCCGTTCTGTGTGCGAGGGCCGCCGGGGCCGCTTCTGTGTGCAAGGGCCGCCGGGGCCGTTTCCTGTGTGCCTCAGCGGCTCTTGAGGGCCTTGTCGAGATGATCGGCGGCGACCAACCGCCCGTCGGCGAACGACAGCACCCACACGCTGCCCTTGCGGTTGCGCGCGGGAGGCAGTGTGAGACCGTCGATTTCGGCCCAGTCGTCCAGCAGGTGCGGAATCACCTTGCCCTGACTACAGATAACGCGCACGGTGTCGGCCGACACCAGCGCCCGCGCCCGGTCCAGCGCCGCCTGAGGCGCTGCGGCATAACCACTTTCGGACAGCAGCGGCTCCGGCGCGATCTCCACGCCGAGCGCGTCCGCCAGCGGCCCGACCGTCTGCCGGCAGCGCAGTGGCGGCGCGGAGAAGATCTCCTGTGGCCCGAACGCCAGCAGATTGGGCACCAGCGTCTCGGCCTGATGCCGCCCGGCCTTCTCCAGCGGCCGCTCCTCGTCCGGCCCGGTGAACCGATCCCGCCGACCGGCCTTGGCGTGCCGCACGATCAGCAGTGTCGCCGTCTCCGCGGGCAGCCGCAGGAAATTGCGCACGATCCGCCGATCCATCGGATACGACAGCTCGTCCATCACCCGGTCGACGCGATGCCAGCGCAACTCGTCGACCTCGTCGTTGGGTTCGAAGTCCCCGCCCAGCACCGCGGCGGTCCAGTAGTCGACCCGTTTCACCTTGCGGTGCCCCGTGATCGGATAGGTCACGTACCCGAGGTAGCGCCCGAGACGGCAGCGCAGCCCGGTCTCCTCGGCGACCTCGCGCACGGCGGCGACGATCGGAGTCTCACCCGGATCGAGCTTGCCTTTGGGCAGCGTCCAGTCGTCGTATTTGGGCCGGTGCACGAGGGCGATCTCGAGGCCGCCGTCCGCGCCCCGGCGCCACAGCAGCGCGCCGGACGCCTTCACGTTCGGGGATATCCGCGGGTCGGAGAACGCCAGTTCATCGTTGAGATCCTCTGCCAGCGAACGGTTCACTGCTGATCCGGTCGCCGCAGCCGCATCAGGAACTCCTGATGATCCCGCACCTCCACCGGTCCGTCGGCGTCGGGATCCGGTTGCGCCTGCCAACTTCCGTCGGCCTCGAGCACCCAGCAGCGGGTGCCCGGGTCCAGCGCGGAGTCGAAGACGACCTCGAGCTGCTCGCACAGCCTCGGATCCTTCACCTGCGCCATGACTTCCACGCGCCGATCCAGATTGCGGTGCATCATGTCCGCGCTGCCGATCCACCACTCGTCCTGGGCCTGGAAGTGCAGCACCCGCGAATGTTCCAGGAAGCGACCGAGAATCGAGCGCACGGTGATGTTGTCGCTCATGCCCGCCACACCCGGCCGCAGCCCGCAGATGCCGCGCACCACGATCTCCACCGGCACCCCGGCCTGCGAGGCGCGGTACAGCGCGTCGATGATCTGCTCGTCCACGATCGCGTTGCACTTCAACCGGATCCGCGCGGGCAGCCCCTGCCCGGCGAGTTCGATCTCGCGCCGGATCCGCTCGACGATGCCCGACCGCACGCTGCTCGGGGCCACCAACAGGTTGCGGTAGTGGGCCTTTCGCGAGTATCCGGTCAGCGAGTTGAACAGGTCGGTGAGGTCCGCGCCGATTTCCGGTGCGGCGGTGAGCAATCCGACGTCCTCGTAGAGCCGGGCGGTCTTCGGGTTGTAGTTGCCGGTGCCGATGTGGCAGTAGCGGCGGATGGTGGAGCCCTCGCGCCGCACCACCAGGCAGGTCTTGCAGTGCGTCTTCAACCCGATCAGGCCGTAGACCACGTGCACGCCCGCCTGTTCCAGCTGCCGCGCCCATTTGATGTTGGCCTGCTCGTCGAAGCGGGCCTTGATCTCCACCAGCGCCACCACCTGCTTACCGGCCTCGGCGGCGTCGATGAGCGCGTTGACGATCGGGGAGTCGCCGGAGGTGCGGTAGAGCGTCTGCTTGATCGCCAGTACCTGCGGATCGGCGGCGGCCTGTTCGATGAACCGCTGCACGCTGGTGGAGAACGAGTCGTAGGGGTGGTGCACGAGCACGTCGCCCTCGCGCAGCGCGGCGAAAACGTTTCGGGGCGTTTCCCTCTCGCCGAACGCGGGCGGGGTCGCCGGAACGTAGGGGGCGTCCTTGAGCGCGGGCCGGTCCACGCCGTACACCTGCCACAGGCACGACAGATCCAGCAGGCCCGGCACCTGGATGACGTCGGCGGGGTCGACGTCGAGTTCGCGCAACAGCAGTTCGAGCATGTGCTCGGTCATGTCGTCGGACACTTCCAGCCGCACCGGCGAGCCGAACCGCCGCCGCGCCAACTCCCGTTCGAGCGCCTGGAGCAGGTCCTCGTCGCGGTCCTCGTCCACCTCGAAATCGGCGTTGCGGGTGATCCGGAACGAGTGGTGCTCCACGACGTCCATGCCCGGGAACAGCTGTTCGAGATGGGCCGCGATCAGATCCTCCATGGGCAGAAAGGCGATCAGCGCGCGCTGTCCCTCCTGCACCTCGCGGGTGACCCGGACGAAGCGATTGACGTTGTCGGGCACCTTGACCCGCGCGAAATGCTCGCCGCCGGTCTCGCGATCCTTCACGGTCACGGCCAGATTCAGGCTCAGCCCGCTGATGTAGGGGAAGGGGTGGGCCGGATCCACGGCCAGCGGGGTGAGGACCGGGAAGACCTGATCCTGGAAGTGCTTGGACAGCCGGGCGCGCTCGTCGTCGTCGAGATCGGACCAGCCGAAGATCGCGATGCCCTCCGCGGCGAGCGCGGGCCGTACCTGATCGAGGAAGACCCGGGCGTGACGCACGGCGAGATCCTGGGTGCGCTTGGCGATCAGGCCGAGTTGTTCGGTGGGCGTGAGCCCGTCGGCGGAGCGGACCGCGAGCCCGGCGTCGGCGCGCCGCTTGAGTCCGGCCACCCGGACCATGTAGAACTCGTCGAGGTTCGAGGCGAAGATGGCGAGGAACTTGGCCCGCTCGAGCAACGGCTCGGAGGTGTCCTCCGCCAGGGCCATCACCCGGGCGTTGAAGTCGAGCCAGCTCAGTTCGCGATTGAGATAGCGATCCTGGGGCAACTTCGTCGCCTCGGCGGTCGCGGGCGGTGGAGTGGCCGCGGGCGGCGCCGCCGGTAGTCGGGGCTGCTGTAGGTCGGTATCGCTCACGCCGCCCCCTCGCTGGCGCTCGGGGTCACCGTGCGCGATGCGCGCTGTATTCTGGGTTCACTCGCAGGCTCGCTCACGCTCACGATCATTCCTTACCTCGGGCGATGCCTCGCGTGACACCGCCGATCGACACCTGGTCGCCCATCCGGCGATCATCTAGCACACATGTGACCCGGCCGTGCACCTCCGCGTGAGATCTGTGTGAACAGGGCGCGGCCAGCCGATGTCGTCGAGCACGGCCGCGGTGGCCGGGCCGACGCCGAGCGCGACGGCGTCGTCGAGGTCGGCGGCGGTGTCCACGTCCAGCCGCAATCCGGGCCAGTGGCCGCCGAGATCCTTTGCGCCCGAATCGATGTGGCGGCGTGCCGAGCCGGGGCCGAAACGCGGTGCCAGCGGGGCGGTTTCGTCGCGCACGAGCAGCGCCGCGGTGCCGTGACCGGTGTGGTCGGCGACCAGCGACCGGCCCGTCGGCGGCGCGGTCGCCAACATGTCGCACAGTTCGTCGGCGCGCAGGGCGGGCAGATCCGCTTGCAGCGCAAGCAGTTCCACGGGACCGAACGCGCGGCGCACGGCGTCGGCCGCGTCGGTCAGGGCGGCGTTGAGGCCGTCGTCGGCGGCGGCCGGATCAGGATGCACCCGCGCCCCGAGCGCGCGCACGGCCGCGGCCACCTCGGCGTCGGGGGTCACCACGGTCACCGAGGCCAGTCCGGCGGCGGTGGCCGCGCCGACGGTGTCCGACAGCATGGCCAGCACCAGCCGCGAGCGGTCGGCGGGCGACAACCGCTCGGCGAGTCGGCTCTTGGCCCGCGCGAGATTCTTCACCGCGATCACGGCGTGGACGGCATCCGGACGCATGGGCCCATCGTCGCACGCCGGGCACAGTGGCGGACGTCATGCCCGGTCAGCGGAATATCGCGAGGATGCCCCATGCCGGGTGGCATATTGGCCACATGACTAGCGCGGCAGTGATGGGTGCGGGATCGTGGGGCACCGCGTTCGCGAAGGTGTTGAACGACGCGGGAACGGACGTGACGATGTGGGCGCGGCGGGCGGAGGTGGCCAAGGCCATCGCCGCCGACCGGCACAATCCCACCTATCTGCCCGAGGTGGACCTGACGGGCATCGCGGCCACCGACGACTATCGGCAGGCGCTCGACGGGGCCGACATCGTCGTGCTGGCCGTCCCCTCGCAGTCGTTGCGCGCGAACCTCGCGGCGTGGAGCGAGCACGTGCCCGCCGGGTCGACGCTGCTGAGCCTGGCCAAGGGCGTCGAGACCGGGACGCTGCTGCGGATGAGTCAGGTCGTCCACGAGGTCACCCGCGCCGACCCCGGCCGCATCGCCGTACTGTCCGGACCGAACCTGGCCCGCGAGATCGCCGCCGGGCAACCGGCCGCGGCGGTGGTGGCGTGCGTGGATCCCGAACGCGCCGAAGCGGTTCAGCACGCCTGCGGCACCGGCTACTTCCGCCCCTACACCAACACCGACGTGATCGGCTGCGAACTCGGCGGCGCCTGCAAGAACGTGATCGCCCTGGCCTGCGGCATCGCGGCGGGAATGGGCCTGGGCTCCAACTCGATCGCGAGCCTGATCACCCGCGGGCTGGCCGAGATCATGCGGCTCGGCGTGGCGCTGGGCGCGAATCCGGTGACCCTCGCGGGGTTGGCCGGGGTGGGTGATCTGGTCGCGACCTGCACCTCACCGCTGTCGCGCAACCGGTCCTTCGGGCATGTGCTGGGCGCGGGCGGGTCGATGGAGGCCGCGCAGCGCGCCACCAACGGCCAGGTCGCCGAGGGCGTCAAGTCGTGCACCTCGATCCGCGCGCTGGCCGAGCGCAGCGAGGTGGAGATGCCGTTGACCCTGGCCGTGTCGCAGGTGTGTCACGAGGGCCTGTCGGTGTCCGACGCGGTGGGCCAGCTGCTCGGACGCCGGATGAAACCGGAATGAGTGGCGGCACGCCGGTTTGGGTACGGTTCGCTCTATGACTAATCGGATCAGGGTCGCGGTCGTCTTCGGCGGGCGGAGCAACGAGCACGCGGTGTCGTGTGTCTCGGCGGGCTTCGTGCTGCGCAACCTCGACCCCGACCGATTCGAGGCCGTCCCGGTCGGCATCACCCGCGAGGGGACCTGGGTGCTGGCGGGTTCGGACGCGCGCACGCTCGCCATCGCGGATCGCGCGCTGCCGTCGGTGGAATCCGGGGGCGCGGAGCTGGTGCTCGGCCGGTCCGGCGGTCTGGTGCCCGTCGACGGCTCCGAGGGGCCGGGGCCGATCGATGTCGTGTTCCCGGTGCTGCACGGCGCTTTCGGCGAGGACGGCACGGTGCAGGGACTGCTCGAGATGGCCGGGCTGCCCTACGTCGGGCCCGGGGTGCTGGCCAGCGCGACCGGGATGGACAAGGAGTTCATGAAGAAACTCCTTGCGGCGGAGGGCATTCCGGTCGGGGACTACGTTGTCTTACGGCCCGGTGTCGCCACCGTCGCCGAGGCCGATCGTTCGCGGCTGGGTCTGCCCGTCTTCGTCAAACCCGCCCGAGGCGGATCGTCGATCGGCATCACCAAGGTCGACGACTGGGATGATCTCGAGTCGGCCATCGACGTTGCGCGCCACCATGATCCGAAGGTGATCGTGGAGGCCGGGATCGACGGTCGCGAGGTGGAGTGCGGGGTGCTGGAGTTCCCCGACGGGCGGGTGGAGGCGAGCGTGCCCGCCGAGATCCGGATGCCGGAGGGGGAGGCGGCGTTCTACGACTTCGACACCAAATATCTGGACGACATCTGCGAGTTCGACATCCCGGCGAAGCTGGACGACGATGTGGCGCAACAGATTAGGGAACTCGCGGTGCGGGCGTTCCGCGCCCTGGACTGCCAGGGCCTGGCGCGGGTCGACTTCTTCGTCACCGCCGACGGCCCGGTCATCAACGAGATCAACACCATGCCCGGCATGACCTCGATCTCCATGTACCCCCGCATGTGGGAGAGCACGGGCGTCGACAACCCCACCCTGGTCACCACCCTGATCGAAACAGCGCTCGCCCGCGGCACCGGCCTGCGCTAGGTACGCTCGATCGCGTGCTCGTCGCGATGACCCTCCCCGGCCTGGCGCTGTTGCTGATCGCCGTCGCCTTCGCCGAGGTCATGTTCCGCAGGTTCACCGGGCGAACGGCGCTGCCGTGGATGCGTGATCAGGACGGGCGTGGTGCTGCCGCCATCGGTTTCGAGCAGTTCGACGCGGTGTTCGATTCGGGGAAGCGGTACGAGTTCGAGGAGCGGCAGTCGGTGCTGATGCATCGGGAGAGTCCGGGGGATGGGGACTCGGGTGGGGTGGATGTGGATCTGGGTGCGGGGAAGGTGCGGTTGCGGCGGGAGTGATCATCCGGCGCGCCAGGCGTCGCGCACGATCGCCTCGAGGGTGGATCGGTGCGGGCTCCAGGCGAGTTCGCGGATGGCTTTCGCGGGATCGCTGACGAGGACTCTCGGTTCGGCGACGGGCGGGCGATAGTCCACTGAAAGACGTTGTCCGGTAACGGTTTCGACCGCGTCGATCACCTCGTTCACACTGCTGCCGACTCCGCTGCCGACGTTGTAGGTTGTATGCCCGCCTGGCGGCATATGGTCGATCGCGGCGGCGAAGGCGTCGGCGGCGTCGGAGACATGCAGATAGTCACGCACCGATGAGCCGTCGCCATTGACCGCGAGCGCGCTGCCATCCCGGGCGGCCATGAGCGCGCGCGGGAGCAGTCGAGTCGGATCGGGATCGACTCCACCCGCGACGTTCAGCATTCGGATGACGATGGCGGTCAATCTTCCGGTGCCGCACTGCGATTCGATCGCCGACTCGGCAGCGAGCTTGCTGCTCGCGTAAGGATGCGGAGGGGCGGTCGGCAGCTCCTCCGTCATCGGCTGCGTCTCGGGACTCCCGTAAACGGAACCCGTGGAGGCGAAGACGATCCGACCCACCCCGGCTCCCTCCATCGCCTCGAGCAACGCGACGGTGCCGAGCACATTGGCCCGGAAGTACTGAAGCGGTTCCCCCACGGATTCCCGCGCTCTCGCGAGTCCCGCCAAATGACAGACGGCGTCCATGCCCGACACGGCCCGACGAAGGGACCCTGCATCGAACAGATCGGCCATCCGGGTAGCACTCGCCCCGTCGATACGAACATTGCCTTCGCGCACCATCGCGACAGGCTCATGCCCTCGTTCCGCCAGCGACCCGACGACCGCGCGGCCCACGTACCCGCTTGCTCCGGTGACCAGTACGCGCACGGCGTCATCATGTCAGGCCGAGGGACGCGGCAGGCGGCACTCGTAGAGCGGGGGCCGAAAGTTCCGAGGCCGATGCTGTCGCAGGATCTCTCGCAACGCCTCGGCCGATCGGGTATCCGTCGCGCCCACCAATTCCGATACTCGGCGCAACGTGAGAGCGTCGAGCCCACGACGGTCCGCGTCGGCCACGTATCCGTCGATCATCGCGACCGTCTCGACGGTCGGCGTCCGGGTGGGTGGCCGGTTGGTGAGTCGCTGGCGTTCGATATCGACGTCGCTGTACCCCCGCCGCTCCCGCAGGACCCGCTCGATCTCGTCGAACGTGGTCGTGTCCGCAACCGCCCGCGCGAGCGTGCTTTTCGCGAGGGCATCGGCCGGAACGTCGTGCACGTCGACCGAGGTGTCGCCCACCTCGACGATCACACCCCGCTGAGTCCCCACTCGACCGCGAAACCCGGCCGCCGCGGCGGCGAGCAGACCGTTCGCCTCGGACAGATGCCACATCCAGACTTCTTGCAGCGCGATGAAATCCGAGGCGACCAACCGTCCGAACGGTTTCGCCTCCAAAGTTGCGAGCCGGTCCGCCGCCTCCGCCGACGTGAGCTCGCCATCGAGCCCGATTCCGGTAACCAGCACCTGCACCGGCAGCCCGGTACGAACCGCTGCGGCGAGCGCGACGGAATCGGCCAGTGGGCTACGCAACCCCGCCTCGTCGCCCGTGGCGAGTATGTCGCCTCCTACATCGACGACGACCAGCCGACCGGCACCGAATGCCGTTGTGGCACAGCGCATATGCGCGGCCAGCCCGACGACACCGGCGGTCGCGTCGGCAAGCAGTATCGGTAGCCGCACGTGCCGCGCGAGTCGCGGCAGCGTCGACCGACCCTCCCCACGAAGACGCGCATCCGCCCGCACCTCCCACACCCCACCCAGGTCGACCAGCCCCGAGAAATCAGCCACCGCCCGCGGCCCAGGCGTCGGATCCACCATCAACCGATCCCACGACCAGGTCATGATGGCGGCGATCTGCATATCCGGCCTTGCCGCCGCCAATGCGGCCGCCGTGATCGCATCGCCCCCACCACCCGCCGCGATCGCTATCGCCGTCATGGCCGTCACTGTAAGGAACTCGCGCTGGTCGGTTGGACCATACGGAGCGGGTCCTGCCCTCGCTTCGAGCGGCGTACGCGAGGATCGAGGCGTGAACGAACGCGACCACCTCGAGCAATACGTCCGATCGGGCAAGTTGATGCAGCTTGCCAGCGTGAGCGGCGATGGGACGCCGCGCGTGTGCAGCGTTTGGTATCTGCCGAACTTCGATCCGGACCTGCTGTATTTCGTCTCGCGAGTCGACCGTGAGCATTCGGAGAACATTCGCCGCACACCCTCGGTCGCGGGCGCGATCATCGATATCCCCGTGGTCGAGTTGGGGCAGACCGCGCGTGGGATTCAGTTTGTGGGGCAGGCCCGAGAGCTTCCGGGAACCGGGATCGATGAGCTGGCGGCCAGATTCGTGGAACGCTGGCCCAACGCGAAGCGGGTGTTCGATGCCATGCCCGGGGGTGCCTCGCGGCTCTACGAGATCGCCGTCAGCGAGTGGGTTCTGTTCGATGAGGAGAACTATCGGTCCGATCCTCGTCGGCGCATTCCGGGCCGCTAGTTCGGTACCGGGCCGGGATCGATCGGCTTCGGGGGTAGCACCTTCGTGATCGTGTTCGAAATGTCTTGCAGCGGAGTCGGTCCCGCGCTCGTGAGCATGGTCACCGCGATGTATGTGCCGCGGTCGACGGCGAACCAGGTGCCCGAGGTGGCGTTGTTGGTCTGGTCGCGGACCTCGAACCAGTTGACGCCGTTGACGATCTGGAGGGGGGATGCCTGGTTGAACTCCAGCGGGCGGTCCAGGCCGCAGCGCAGGACCACCGCGTCGCCGCCTTCGCTCGGCTGCCAGGCGAACGTCGCGGGTGGGGCGGGTTGCGCCAGTTCGGATTTGGTGAGGTCGCCGACCTTGTCGGGCAGGGCGGCCAGCAGATCCGTGCACGGCTGGCTCGTCGCGCCGGGGGCGGGGACCGAGCCGAGGGCCAGCGGGTCGCGCGTGGTGTGCTGGCGGGACATGACCGCGATGACGAGGACCGCGACGATCAAGGCGACCGGGAGGGCGACGGCCGTGGCGATGAGGGCGGGGGAGGTCGGGGGCGACTCTTCCGATACCCGACTCTCCGTCTCGGAGCGCTCGCCGTCCTCGCTCATTCCCTGATTCGTCTCCCGCGTCGTCCGTCGTTCAGCCCACCGAGCCTAACGACCAGGGCGATTCCGACCGAACCGGGGGCCACGGTAGCGTAATGCGGCCCACACCCCGCCCGCGCACGGAAGGAGATCGCCATCGCCGAGACGCCGCGGACCGTGCGTGAACTCGGGGAGTTCGGGCTGATCGCGCGCATGAACGCGGGGCGCGCCCAGGGGTCGAATGTCGTGGTCGGACCCGGCGACGACGCGGCGGTGATCGCCGCCCCGGCCGGACGCTACGTCGTGACCACCGACATGCTGGTGCAGGACCGCCACTTTCGCCTCGACTGGTCGAGCCCGCGCGATATCGGCGCCAAGGCCGTCGCGCAGAACGCCGCCGATGTCGTCGCCATGGGCGCCGAGCCCAGCGCCTTCGTCGTCTCGCTGGCCTGCCCGCCCGACACCCGCATCGATTTCATCGACGGCCTGGTCGAGGGCCTGTGGGCCGAGGCGCGGCGCGCGGGCGGCTCGATCGCGGGCGGCGATGTGGTGAGCGCCCCGCTGCTGATCGTCTCGGTGACCGCCTTCGGCGATCCCCTCCGGCCTCCCGTCCTGCGCTCGGGCGCCCAGCCGGGCGACATCCTCGCGGTCGCCGGTCGGCTGGGCTGGTCCGCCGCCGGACTCGCCGTCCTGTCCGCCGGACTCGATCCGGCGGAGTACACGGAAGTCGTTGCCGCCCATCGTCTTCCGCGACCGCCCTACGAGTCGGTCCGCAATCTGCCCCGGGGCACGGTCGTCACCGCCATGACCGACGTCTCCGACGGCCTCCTCGCCGACACCGGACATATCGCCGAATCCTCCGGCGTCGCCATCGATCTCGACCCGGACGCCGTCCGCGATCCCGCCCTGACCCCGGTCGCCGAACGCCTCGACGCCGACCCGCTCGCCTGGTCCCTCGCCGGTGGGGAAGATCACGCCTTCGCCGCGACTTTCCCTGCCGGACAGCCACTTCCGCCCGGCTGGACGCAGGTCGGCCGCGTCACGGACGGGACCGGCGTGACCGTCGCCGGCCGCGCATGGTCCGGACCGGTCGGCTGGGAGTCGTTCGCGGGCGGAGGTTGACCTACCGCGGTGGCAACGGCCGCGCTATGTTTTCCGGCCATGGGCGCAAAACCACTGTCGGAGATCATCGATACGGGCTGGGCCGAGGCACTCGCGCCGGTCGCCGAGAAGATCGGCGAGATGGGCGAGTTCCTGCGGGCCGAGAACGCCGCGGGCCGAGGCTACTTCCCGAAGGGCGAGAACGTGCTGCGCGCGTTCCAGCGGCCCTTCGACAAGGTGCGGGTGCTGATCGTGGGCCAGGATCCCTACCCCACACCCGGCCACGCCATGGGCCTGAGTTTCTCGGTGGCGCCGGACGTTTCGCCCGTGCCGCGCAGCCTCGCCAACATCTTCTCCGAATACACCAAGGACCTCGGCTTCCCCACGCCCTCGTGCGGTGATCTGTCGCCGTGGTCGGATCAGGGCGTGCTGCTGCTCAACAGGGTGCTCACCGTGCAGCCGGGTCAGCCCGCCTCGCATCGGGGCAAGGGCTGGGAAGCGGTGACCGAGCAGGCGATTCGCGCGCTCGTCGCCCGCGACCAGCCGTTGGTGGCGATCCTGTGGGGCCGCGACGCGTCCACGTTGAAGCCGATGCTCGGCACCGTGCCCTACATCGAATCCGCCCATCCCTCACCGCTGTCCGCCTCGCGAGGTTTCTTCGGTTCGAGGCCGTTCTCCCGGACCAACGAGTTGCTCGGTACATTGGGTGCCGCCCCGGTCGACTGGCGGTTGCCGTAGCCGTGGCGTGAGGTTGTTCGAGCGAATCAGGAGCAGTTGCATGCAGATGAAATCCGTCCGTGGTGCCGTTGTCACCGCAGTCGCCGGAGCGGCCATCCTCGGTGCGCCCGCCGTGGCGCAGGCCGGGACCATTCCGTTGGAGCCGGAGGCGACCACGCAGGAGGCGGGTCCGGTGCTGGCGCTCTACGATCCGCAGACGGGTTCGGCGTCGCTGTCGTCCAATGTGAACGCGCGGGTGCTGTGCGTCTTCCAGAGCGTCAGCGCGCAGGGTGGTCTGGACTGCCTCAACGGCGGTCAGTGAGTTTCCCGCGGCGGACCATGCGGACCTCGACGGCCGGGGTGAACGCCTCGATCTTGCGGGTGCCGTCGAGTTCGAAGCCGTACTTCCGATAGAAGGTCTGGGCGCGCGGGTTCTCCTCGAACACCCACAGCGAGGTGTCGACCTCGAAGTCGAGGATCGCGCGCAGCAGATCGTGAGCGACGCCGGTGCCGTACCAGGGAGCGCGAACGTACATCGCGTTCAGCTCCCGGGGGGCCACCGGCGTTTCCTCTCGTGCGGGGCCGCCGCTGGCGAAGCCGATGACGGTGTCGTCGGTCACCGCGATCACCGTGCTGCCCGGGTAGCGGACGCGGACGCGTTCCCAGGCGGCGGCGCGCTGGTCGACGTCGAAGGCCGCGAGCACGTGCGCGGGGACCAGCTCCCGATACGCCTCGCGCCAGCAGGCGACATGACATTCCGCCAGGCTCCGGACGTGCGGGGCGTCGAGTTCGAGAATGCGCCAATCGGTCACGATGTCCTCGGGGACGACGAAACCCCGGCACCGTGGGTGCCGGGGTTTCGCGGGTAGTGGGCGCGGCTCAGCCGCGGACGACCTTGCCCGCCTTCAGGCAGGAGGTGCACACGTTCATCCGACGCGTGTTGCCCGGGGCGACCTGGGCGCGCACGGTCTGGATGTTGGGGTTCCAGCGACGGTTGGTGCGCCGGTGCGAGTGCGAAACCGACTTACCGAAGCCGGGGCCCTTGGCGCAGACGTCGCAGACGGCAGCCATAGTCGCGAGCTCCTTCATGTCATGTGGGGACCGCTGTCGCGAGGACAGCCCGTCCGGAAACGTGTCTTCAATGCCTGTCGGCGAGAGCCGCCGACACCCGCGACCGAACGCGGTCGCGTGAGGCAACCCTGCAAGAGTAACGGGCGGTCTCCGCCGATGTCCAATCGCCCCCGCTGGGGGTCGCGGCTCGTGGTCCGCCGCCCGTTCTGTGCTCAGGCGCTGCCCGCTCGGACCACGCGCTTCGGCGGCACCGGGGAGCCGACGGTCCAGCGTGGCGGCGGGTGTGGTTTGTGCCACGGGAAGGGTGGAACCACCGGGGTGGACACTGCCATGGGGTGTCGGTGGGGCGGGTTAGGCTTGGCGGGGGTGTGCGCGGGATCGCGGTAGCGGTGGAAGGACGGTGACGGTGCCCGGGGTCCGGGAGGTGCTCGACGGCGTGGCGTTGGCTCGCTGGGGCCGACTCTGCCTGGACGGACTCGAGCGGCATCGCGAGGAGATCAACGCGCTCAACGTCTTTCCGGTCGCCGACTCCGACACCGGCACCAACCTGCTGGCCACCATGCGCGCCGCCGTCGAGGCGGTCGCCGCCACCGACTCGGCGCACGCCGTCGCCGCCGCCATGTCCCGCGCGGGAACCCTTGGCGCGCGCGGCAATTCGGGCATCATCCTCTCGCAGGTCCTGCGCGGCCTCGCCGAAGCGGTCGTCGACGGCCCCCTGACCGCCCGCACGTTCCCCGTCGCCCTGCGCCGCGCGGCCGTCCTGGTCCGCGAATCCCTGAGCGCCCCCGTCGACGGCACCATGCTCACGGTCCTGGAGGCCGCGGCCGCCCGCGTCGCCGAATCCTCCGGAGAATCCCTCGCCGACCTCGCCTCGGCCGCCGCCGAGGGCGTCGCGAAGGCCGTGCGCGAGACCACCTCCCAATTGGGCGTCCTCCGCGAAGCCGGGGTCGTGGACGCGGGAGCCCGCGGGCTGCTGGTCCTGTTCGACGCCTGGGTCGAGGTGATCACCGGCCAGTCCCCGAGCCGCCCGCCCTATCTGAAGGACAACACCGCCGGTTCCCCCTCCGAACCCGCCTCTTCCCCTTCGGTTCCCGCTTCCCCCTCGGTTCCCCCTTCTTCCTCGCCTGCTCCCAGTTCTTCGTCAGCTCCCGGTTCTTCCCCGTCTGTTCCCGCTACTTCCCCTCGTGTTCCCGCTACTTCCCCTCTTGTTCCCGCCGAAGGCAGGGACCTCCTCGCCACCATCGGAACCGCCGAGGTCTCCGACCTGGTTCGCCCCGCGCCCGCCATCCCGCAGTACGAGGTCATGTACGTGATCTCCGAAACGGATGACGAGCGCATCACCGAACTCCGGAAAAGCCTTGCGGCGCTGGGTGATTCGGTGGTCGTCGTGGGTGACGGCGGCGGCGCCTTCTCCGCCCACGTGCATTGCGCCGACGCGGGCGCGGCGGTGGAGGCGGGGCTGGCGACCGGCGCGTTGAGCAAGATCCGGATCGAGGGCCTGGCCGTGAATCCCCTTGCGGTGCAAGGCTCCGGCGAGCGCGGGATTCTGGCGGTCGTGCGGGGCGCGGGCGCGGCGCGGCTGTTCGAGGACGCGGGCGCGACGGTCCTGGACGGCGAGGTGACCGCCGAGGTGCTGCTCGCCGCGATCCGCGCGCTGCCGCATCGGGAGGTGCTGGTGCTGCCCAACGGCGCGCTGCCCGCCCACGAACTGGTCGCCGTCAGCGTCGCCGCGCGCGACGGGCGACGCGAGGTGCTCATGCTGCCCAGCGGGTCGATGGTGCAGGGCCTGGCGGCGCTGGCCCTGCACGACGCGGGCCGCATCGCCGTCGACGACGCCTTCACCATGTCCGAGGCCGCCGCGGGAACCCGCTGGGGCGCGCTGCGCATCGCGACCGAACGGGCCCTCACCATCGTCGGGACCTGCGGCGAGGGCGACGGGCTCGGCCTGGTCGGGCACGACGTGGTGGTCATCGACCCGGACCTGCGGGCCGCCGCGCGCACCCTGCTGGACCGGATACTCGGCCTCGGCGGCGAACTGGTGACGCTGCTGCTGGGCGCGGACGCCCCCGCCGGACTGGCCGACGAACTGGCCGAACACATTTCGGCGACCTTCCCGGGCGTGGAGGTCGTCTCCTACGACGGCGGCCAGCCGGTGGACCTGGTGCAGATCGGGGTGGAATAGATGGCGACTCTGGGCGACCGGCTCGATCACGTGCTCGGGGTGAAGGCGGCCGAACCGCTGGCCGACGCCTTCGACATGCACACCGTCGAGGATCTGCTGCGCCACTACCCGCTGCGCTACGCCACCCAGGGCCAGCCGCTCACCGAGGAGGCCCCCGAGGAGGGCACGCACATCACCGTCGTCGGCCGGGTCACCAAGACCGAGCTGCGGCCCATGCGCCAGCGGCGCGGCAAACTGCTCAAGGTCGAACTCGACACCGGCTCCGCGCGCCCGGTGGAGATCACCTTCTTCAACGGCGACAAGGTGAACTACCTTGTGAAACAAGGCGTTCGGGCGATGATGTCGGGCACCGTGCACTGGTGGCGGCCCGACCGCTGGAACCTCTCGCACCCCTCGTACCTCATCCTCCCCGAGGCGGGCGAGACCATCGAGAACCTCACCTCGGTGCGCGGCGGCGGCAGCCTGCGCGGCCTGGCCGAGAGCGCGAAAGGCGCTGCGGGCGTGGACGTCTCGTTCTTCGAACGCGAGTTCATCCCGGTCTACGCGGCCACGGCCAAGGTGCAGAGCTGGGACGTGCTGGCCTGCGTCCGGCAGGTCCTCGACCAGCTCGACCCGATCGACGACCCCCTCGGCCCCGAGATCCGCGCGGAACACGCGCTGATGGCGATCTCCGACGCGCTGCGGCTGATCCATCTGCCCGAACGCAAGTCCGATATCGAACAGGCAAGGGAGCGTTTGCGTTTCGACGAGGCGCTGGCCTTGCAGCTGGTGCTCGCCGAACGCCGCCACGACGTCCAGGGCCGCACCGCCCCGTCCTGCCCGCCCCGCCCCGACGGTATCGCCGCGGCCTTCGAGGAGCGGCTGCCGTTCGAGCTGACCGCCGGGCAGCGGAAGGTGATCGGCGAGATCTCCGACGATCTCGCCCGCACCCAGCCCATGCATCGGCTGTTGCAGGGCGAGGTCGGGTCGGGCAAGACCATCGTCGCGCTGCACGCCATGCTCCAGGTGGTCGACGCCGGATTGCAGTGCGCACTGCTGGCGCCCACGGAAGTGCTTGCCGCACAGCACTATCGGTCGCTGCGCGCGATGCTGGGCGATCTCGGCACGGCGGGGGAGCTGGGCGCGGACGAACGGGCCACCAAGGTCGTGCTCGTCACCGGCTCGATGCCGACGGCGACGAAGAAGGCCGCCCTGCTGGACGCCATGACCGGCGAGGCGGGCATCGTCATCGGCACGCACGCGCTGATCCAGGACGCGGTGGAGTTCCACGCCCTGGGCATGGTGATCGTCGACGAGCAGCACCGGTTCGGCGTCGAGCAGCGGGACGCGTTGCGCGCCAAGGCGAAAGGCGACACCAGCCCGCATCTGCTGGTCATGACCGCGACGCCGATCCCGCGCACCATCGCCATGACCACCCTCGGCGATCTGGAGACCTCCACGCTGACCGAACTGCCGCGCGGCCGGTCGCCGATCACCACCCGCGTGGTGCCCGCGCGCATGAAACCGGCGTGGGTGGAACGGGCCTGGGAACGCATTCGCGAGGAGGTCGCCGCCGGACGGCAGGCGTATGTGGTGTGCTCGCGCATCGGCGACGAGGACGACGAACCGAAGGGCAAGGGCCGCAAGGCCAAGGCCGCCGAGGACAAGGAACAGCCCACCACCCATTCCGCGGTCGACGTCTACGAGACATTGAGCGCGGGACCGCTGGCCGGGCTGCGCGTGGGTCTGCTGCACGGCCGCCTGCCCAACGACGAGAAGGATCGCGTCATGCGGTCGTTCAACGAGGCCGAGATCGATGTGCTGGTGTGCACCACGGTCGTCGAGGTCGGGGTGGACGTCCCGAACGCCACCGTCATGGTCATCGTCGACGCCGACCGCTTCGGCGTCAGCCAGCTGCATCAGCTCCGCGGCCGCGTCGGCCGTGGCAAACATCCCGGCCTGTGCCTGCTGATCACCGAGACCGGGCCCATGGGCACCGCCATGGCCCGCCTCGAGGCCGTCGCCGCCACCCTCGACGGCTTCGAACTCTCCGTTCTCGACCTGCGGCAACGCCGCGAGGGCGATGTCCTCGGATCCGCCCAGTCCGGCACCGCCCGCAGCCTGCGCCTGCTCTCCCTGCTCGACGATCTCGAAGTCATCACCGCCGCACAGCAACTCGCCCGCGACGTCGTCACCGCCGACCCCGGCCTCCGCGACCACCCCGGCCTCGCCTCGATGATGCGCGCCGCCGTCGACTCCGAACGCATCGAATACCTCGCCAAATCCTGACGGGCGCCGCCACTTCGACCGGCATCCGCCCGGGGGCCGCGGTCTGTCGGGATGCTGGGGTCTCCTTGTCCGACCGCAATCAGCCCCGGGGCCGGGGTCTCTCGGGGTGCTCGGGTCTCTTTGTTCGATCGGGGACCGCGGTTTCCCGGGATGCTCGGATCGCTCCTTGTCGGTGGGTGATGAGATGCTGCCGGATGGGAGTATGCGGCGAAAGGAGGCGCGGTGGTAGCGATCGAAGTCGGAGGGTGGGGGAGGACGGCGCTGCCGCAGCTGTTTTCGCGCTTGCCGGTGCGGCAGGGGGTGGGCGGGGTGCCGCCGACGCTGCTGGTGCTGGCGGGGATCGTGAGCGTGCAGTTGGGGGCGGCGCTGGCGACGCGGCTGTTCGTGGCGACCGGGCCCGCGGGGGCGGTCAGCCTGCGGTTGTTCTTCGCGGGGATCGTGTTGCTGCTGTTCTGGCGGTCGGGGCTGCGGGTGGGGCGGCGCGCGGTGCCCGCGGTGCTCGGCTTCGGGCTGGTGCTCGGACTGATGAACCTCTGCTTCTACGAGGCGATCGACCGGATTCCGCTGGGTATGGCCGTGACCGTCGAATTCCTCGGACCGCTCGGGCTCGCCCTCGCCGGGTCGCGGCGCTGGGTCGATCCGGTGTGGGCGCTGCTCGCGGGCGGCGGCGTGTTGTTCCTCACCCGCGCCGACGGGCCGGTCGCCTGGACGGGGATCGCCTTCGCGCTGGCCGCGGCGGTCTGCTGGGTCGGTTACATCCTGCTCAGCGCCAAGGTCGGCGAAACCACCAGCGGCGGTGGCGGTTTGGCGCTGGCCATGGCGTTCGGCGGCCTGATCGTCGCGCCGGTCGGCATCGCCGACGCCGGAGCCGCGCTGCTCGATCCGACGGCGCTCGCGGCCGGATTCGGGGTGGCGCTGCTGTCGTCGGTGGTGCCGTACTCGGTGGAACTCGAGGCGCTGCGCCGCATTCCGCCGCGGGTGTTCGGGGTGCTCATGAGCCTGGAGCCGGCGGTCGCGGCGCTCGCGGGCGTGGTGGTGCTGGGACAGTTGATGAATCTGCCGCAATGGGCCGGAATCGGTTGTGTGGTGGCGGCTTCCATCGGCGCCACCCGCAGCGCGAAGCGGTGATCAGCGCGCCGCGCGCGGATACGGCAGATCGATCGAGCTGTTCTCCGCGATCGCGAGCGGCCGCCCGATCTGCGGGAACGCCCGTTGCGGACAGGCCGCGCGCTCGCACACCTTGCAGCCCGCCCCGATCGGGACGGCCGCGGAGGGATCGTCGAGTTGCAGCCCCTTCGAATACACCAGCCGGTCGGCGTATTCGATATCGCAGCCCAGTCCGATGGCGAATTCCTTACTGGCCGTGCCGAATCCGTGCGGGCCGGGATTGGCCGTGCGCGCCACCCACAGATAGCGCCGCCCGTCGGGCATCGACGCCATCTGGGTGAGGATCCGCCCCGGATGCGCGAACGCCTCGTGCACCACCCACAGCGGGCAGCTGCCGCCCACGCGCGAGAAGTGGAACGCCGTCGCGGACTGCCGTTTGGAGATGTTGCCCGCCCGATCGGTGCGGACGAAGAAGAACGGCACCCCGCGCTGCCCCTGCCGTTGCAGGGTGCTCAGCCGATGACAGACCGTCTCGAAGCCGACCTCGAAACGCAGGCTGAGCAGGTCGATGTCGTAGCGCAACTCCTCCGCCGAGCGCAGGAACCTCCCGTACGGCAGGATCAGCGCGCCCGCGAAGTAGTTGGCCAGGCCCACCCGCGCGAGTCCCCGCGATTCGCCGGTCAGCGCGGGCGTGTCACCGAGGATCTCGTCGATCATCGGGCCGTAGAGCAGGAAGGCCAGCGTGGTCGCGATCTGAAACGCGCGCTGCCCCGGGCGGAGTCGCCGCGCCAGGGTCAGGGTGCGGGTCTCGGGCTCGTAGTACCGCTTGGGGATGTTCGGGTCCGCGCCGTCGCCGCGCACCAGCACCGTCACCCCCGCCTTCTCCTCGGCGACGCGCGCGAGTTGCCGGTCCAGCGAGCCGACCGACAGCCCGCACTCCTCGAACAGGCGCTCGGCGGCGAGGTCGAGCTGGGCGATGTGATTGTGCTGATCGTAGAAGAAGTCGCGCACGTCCTCGTACGGCATCGGCACCCCGGGCGCGCCGGTCGGCGTCGCGACCTTGGACGACAGCAGGTCGAGCTGATCGGTCGCCGCGCGCAGCCGCCGGTGCATGGACACGATCGTCTTGGCGACCTCGGGTAGTCGCGTGGCCAGATCCTCGACCTCGGCCGCGGGCGGCGCGGTCCCGCCCGCCGCCTCCACGAGCACCTCGTGCAGATCCGAGACCAGCCGCGCGTCGGAATCGGCGGCGAAGAACTGGACGTCCAGGTCGAAGGTCGAATTGAGCTTCAGCAGCACCGGAATCGTCAACGGCCGCTGATCCCGCTCGAGCTGGTTGAGATAGCTGGGCGACAGGTCCAGCGACTTGGCCAACGCGGCCTGGGTCATCCGCCGTTCCTCGCGCAACCGCCGCAGCCTGGCTCCCGCATACATCTTGCGCACGAGCCGATGCTACCCACCCGCCTTCGCAATCATTGCAATATCCCCGGCAGGTCCCCCCAATTCGATCATGGCCCGGCGTTTTGTACCAAACGCCCCCTGCGTAGGGTGCGAACCCGATGCCAAGGCCCGCTCGCCGTCGAATGCGCCCGGGTGCGAGCCGTAGCCCTCGTCGAGAAGTTTGCTCGGTTCGGGGCTATCCGCGCCTCATGCCCATCGCTCGCTTTCTCTTGCCCCTGCTGGCCCCCATCTCAGCGCTCGCCTGTTGCCCCGCGCTGGCGCGCTCGCTCCCTTTGTCCGACGGTGGCGCGCTCGCTCCCTTTGTCCCGCGCTGGCGCGCTCGCTCCCCTTGTCCCGCGCTGGCGCGCTCGCTCCCCTTGTCCCGCGCTGGCGCGCTCGCTCCCCTTGTCCCGCGCTCGCCCCTCTCGCTCCCCTTGTCCCTGCCCCGGCGCCCCCAGGCGCCGGGGCAGGGCCTCCCTCAGCGCAGAGAACGAGCCGCCCGCACCATGTTTCGCAGCGACGCCTCCACCTCGGCAGGCCCTCGCGTCTTCAGCCCGCAGTCCGGATTGACCCAAAGCCTCTCGGCGGGAACGGCTTTCAGCGCAGCCGTCAGTGAGGCCGTGATCTCCTCGACCGAAGGCACACGGGGGGAATGGATGTCGTACACTCCCGGCCCCACGCCCAGATGGAATCCGATCGTGTCGAGGTCGTCGAGGACCTCCATTCGTGATCGCGCCGCCTCGATGGAGGTGACGTCGGCGTCGAGAGCGGCTATGGCGCCGATGATTTCGCCGAACTCCGAGTAGCACAGGTGGGTGTGGATCTGGGTCGCGTCGGAGACGCCGCTGGTGGCGAGGCGGAAGGCGCGGACGGACCAGTCGAGGTAGTCGGGCCGGCCGGCCGCGCGCAGGGGGAGGAGTTCGCGTAGGGCGGGCTCGTCGACCTGGATGACGCGGATCCCGGCGGACTGGAGGTCGACCGTCTCGTCGCGGATGGCGAGCGCGATCTGCCCGGCGGTGTCGGCCAGCGGCTGGTCGTCGCGGACGAAGGACCAGGCCAGAATGGTGACGGGACCGGTGAGCATGCCCTTGACCGGCTTGTCGGTGCGCGACTGCGCGTAGGCGATCCAGTCGACGGTCATCGGCGCGCGGCGCACCACGTCGCCGTACAGGATGGGCGGGCGGACGCACCGGGTGCCGTAGGACTGCACCCACCCGTTCACGGTCGCGGCGAACCCGTCCAGCTGTTCGGCGAAGTACTGCACCATATCGTTGCGCTCGGGCTCGCCGTGCACGAGGACGTCCAGGCCCAGCCCCTCCTGCACGGCGATGACCGCGTCGATCTCGGCGCGCATCCGTCGCCGGTACTCCTCGGCATCGATCTCGCCCGCGCGAAATGCCGCGCGCGCCTGGCGAATCTCGGACGTCTGCGGATACGAGCCGATCGTGGTGGTCGGCAGCGGCGGCAGGTTCAGCCGATCCCGTTGCAGCGCACGGCGTTCCGCGGCGGGGGCGCGGTGGTGGGTGCCGAGGGCGGCGAGGCGGGCCCGGATCCGGTCGTCGTGCAGCCGGGGATCCGCGCGACGGCTCGCCGAAGCCCTTCGCGCCGTGGCCAATTCGTCCGCCACGGCGTTCGTCCCGGAACGCAGCGCGGTTGCCAGGGTGACCACTTCGCGAACCTTCTCCGCACCGAAGGCCAGCCACGAGCGCAGGGCCGGATCGAGATCGGGCTCGGCGGCCAGCGAATAGGGTACGTGCAGCAGCGAACTCGACGTCGAGACCGCCAGC
Organism: Nocardia sp. NPDC003482; assembly: GCF_053588115.1. NCBI lineage: Bacteria > Bacillati > Actinomycetota > Actinomycetes > Mycobacteriales > Nocardiaceae > Nocardia > Nocardia sp. NPDC003482. Next base: position 9,709 of record NZ_JBSFPI010000042.1, on the reverse strand, counting down.
TCGCCGACGCTGCCCAGCAGCGTTCCCAGCGTGCCGAGCGCGCCGTCGAGATCCGTCCGCCACACATTGCGCCCGTTCACCACGCCCGCGACCAGCAGCTTGTTCGCCAGCGCGGGCACGGCGGCGATATCGTCGACGGTGGCGCCGCGGGTGAGATCGACTGCGACGGCCTCGATATCGGTCGACGCGAGTGCCGCCAGGGCCGGTCCCGGGCGGCCGAAATAGGTGGCGATCAACAGGGCCGGACGTTCGGACGCCTCGGCCAATCGGCCGTAAGTGTCACGCACCGAATCGATTTCGTCCTCGGTCAGATCGGTGACGAGGATCGGCTCATCGATCTGCACCCACTCGGCACCGGCGGAGGCCAACCGCGCCAACAGTTCTCGATACAGCGGCACCAGATCCGCGAGCCTGCTCACCGGTTCCGTGCCGTCGACACCCTTGGCCAACTTCAGAAATGTCAACGGCCCCACCACAACCGGGCGCGCGGGCACGCCCAGCTCGCGCGCCTCCCGCAACTCCGCGAGCACCTTGTCCGGCCGCAGGGCGAAGACGGTGTCCCGGCCGATCTCCGGAACCAGATAGTGATAATTCGTATCGAACCACTTCGTCATCTCCAGCGGTTCGATCGAGTCCGCCCCGCGCGCCGCGGCGAAGTACCGGTCCAGCGGGTCCTCGATCCCGGCGACCCGAGACGGCAACGCGCCCAAGAGGACCGCGGTGTCGAGCATCTGGTCGTAATAGGAGAAGGTGCCGACCGGCACCGAGTCCAGCCCGGCGTCGCGCAGCGCGGTCAACTGAGCGCGCCGTAGCGCGGCGGCGACATCGTGCAGTTCGGCGGCGTCGATCCGCCCGGCCCAGTAGCCCTCGATCGCGCGCTTGAGTTCGCGCCGCGGCCCGATGCGCGGAATGCCGAGAACCGTTGCGGCGAAAGGCGTGTGTGAAATCTGAGTCACGGTGTTCTCCAGTACTGGAAGTCACTGGTCACCGCCCTAACGGCAGACGAAGCCCCGAAACGCAGTGCCCGTCCGCCCGATCCACGAGGCGGTGGCCGCCGGGTACGGCGTACCCGGCACAGTCGGCAGGTCTTCGGACTCGCGGGCGCGTCTTCGTTCCTACTGGCCGTCGCTTCCCAGGTCGAACCCAGTGCGTGTGACGGCGGTCGTTCCCACTCACCGCTGCGGGACAGTCCCGGATTCCCACCGGGTTCCCTCTCGCCGGTCCGGGGACCGGCTCGACACCGCATTCCGACGCTCGGGGCTCCAACTCGTCGGCGCGGTGAACCAGCTGCGTCCTCGAGCATAAGCTACGGGGCCGTTAACACAACTTCGCAGAAGTCGGGGCTACCCCTGTGAGGTTCGGGCCGAAGGCGTCATCGACGTCCGGCCCAGGTCGCGAGGCAGGTACCTTAATATAATGTTCTCCAAAGTGCTGGTCGCCAATCGCGGTGAAATCGCCATCCGGGCCTTCCGTGCCGCCTACGAACTCGGCATCGGAACAGTGGCGGTTTTCCCGTACGAGGACCGTAATTCGCTGCACCGGCTCAAGGCGGACGAGTCCTACCAGATCGGCACGGCCGGCCATCCCGTGCGCGCGTACCTGTCGGTCGAGGAGATCATCAAGGCCGCCGAGACCGCCGGGGCCGACGCCATTTACCCAGGTTACGGTTTCCTGTCGGAGAACCCGGACCTCGCCGCGGCCTGCGCCCGCGAGGGCATCACGTTCATCGGGCCGTCCGCCGAGGTGCTCGAACTGACCGGCAACAAGGCGCGGGCCATCGCCGCCGCGCGGGCCGCCGGACTGCCCGTCCTCGATTCCAGCGCGCCCTCCGCCGATGTCGAGGAACTGCTCGGCGCGGCGACATCCATGCGATACCCGATCTTCGTCAAGGCCGTCGCGGGCGGCGGCGGGCGCGGGATGCGGCGCGTGGCCGAGGCGGGACAGCTGCGCGATTCCGTCGAGGCCGCCATGCGCGAGGCCGAGTCGGCGTTCGGCGATCCGACGGTGTTCCTGGAGCAGGCGGTGGTCAATCCCCGCCACATTGAGGTGCAGATCCTCGCCGACCAGCACGGCGATGTCATGCACCTGTTCGAGCGCGACTGTTCGTTGCAGCGGCGGCATCAGAAGGTGATCGAGCTCGCGCCCGCGCCGAACCTGGATCCCGAACTGCGGCAACGGATCTGCGCCGACGCGGTGGCCTTCGCGCGCGAGATCGGCTACAGCTGCGCGGGCACCGTGGAGTTCCTGCTCGACGAGAGCGGCAACCACGTCTTCATCGAGATGAACCCGCGCATCCAGGTCGAGCACACGGTCACCGAGGAGATCACCGATGTCGATCTGGTGGCCGCGCAATTGCGGATCGCGGCCGGAGAAACCCTCGCCGACCTGGGGTTGAGCCAGGACGCGGTCGCGATTCGCGGTGCGGCCCTGCAATGCCGGATCACCACCGAGGATCCCGCCAACGGCTTCCGGCCCGACACCGGGCGCATCACCGCCTACCGCAGCCCGGGCGGCGGCGGGATCCGGCTCGACGGCGGCGCGAACCTCGGGGCCGAGGTCGGGGCGTATTTCGACTCCATGCTCGTCAAACTCACCTGCCGCGGAAGGAATTTCGAGCAGGCCGTGGCGCGGGCGCGACGGGCGGTGGCGGAGTTCAGGATTCGCGGTGTGGCCACGAACATCCCTTTCCTGCAAGCGGTTCTGGACGATCCGGACTTCCGGGCGGGGCGGGTGACGACGTCGTTCATCGACGAGCGGCCGTATCTGCTGAATCAGCGGACCTCCGCCGACCGCGGCACCCGCATCCTGCGGTATCTGGCCGATGTCACGGTGAACAAGCCGCACGGGGAGCGGCCGACGGCGGTGTATCCGCACGACAAGCTGCCCGCCATCGACCTGTCGACGCCGCCGCCGGACGGTTCGCGGCAGCGGCTGCTGCGGCTGGGGCCCGACGCGTTCGCACGGGATCTGCGCGATCAGCGGGGCGTCGGGGTCACCGACACCACGTTCCGGGACGCGCATCAATCGCTGCTGGCGACGCGGGTGCGGACCAACAGCCTGTTGCAGGTGGCCGATCATGTGGCGCGCATGACGCCGGAGCTGCTGTCGATCGAGTGCTGGGGTGGCGCGACTTACGATGTGGCGCTTCGGTTTCTGCACGAGGATCCGTGGGAGCGGCTGGCGGCGTTGCGGGAGGCGATCCCGAACATCTGCCTGCAGATGCTGCTGCGCGGCCGGAACACGGTGGGGTACACGCCGTATCCGGAGAAGGTCACCCGAGCGTTCGTGTCCGAGGCGACCGCGACCGGGATCGATATCTTCCGAATCTTCGACGCGCTCAACAATGTCGATCAGATGCGGCCCGCGATCGACGCGGTACGCGAAACCGGCACGGCCATAGCGGAAGTCGCGATGAGCTACACCGGGGACCTGTCGAATCCGGACGAGGACCTCTACACCCTCGACTACTACCTGAAGCTGGCCGAGCAGATCGTGGAGGCCGGGGCGCACATCATCGCCATCAAGGACATGGCCGGTCTGCTGCGGGCCCCGGCGGCGAGCACGCTGGTCGGCGCGCTGCGGCGGGAGTTCGATCTGCCGGTGCACGTGCACACCCACGACACGCCCGGTGGGCAGCTGGCCACGTACCTGGCGGCCTGGCAGGCCGGGGCGAACGCGGTCGACGGGGCGAGCGCGCCGATGGCGGGGACCACGAGTCAGCCCGCGTTGTCGGCAATCGTTGCGGCGGCGGCGAATTCGGAGTTCGACACCGGGCTGAACCTGCGGAACGTGTGCGATCTGGAACCGTACTGGGAGGCGTTGCGAAAGGTGTACGCCCCCTTCGAATCCGGGCTGCCCGGACCGACGGGGCGCGTGTACGAGCACGAGATTCCCGGCGGGCAGCTGTCGAATCTGCGGCAGCAGGCGATCGCTCTGGGACTCGGGGACCGGTTCGAGGAGGTCGAGGCGAAATACGCCGCGGCGGACCGGTTGTTGGGGCGGTTGGTGAAGGTGACGCCGTCGTCGAAGGTGGTCGGGGATCTGGCGTTGTCACTGGTCGGTTCCGGGATCGACGTCGAGGACTTCGCGAAGGATCCGGGCCGCTACGACATCCCCGATTCGGTGATCGGTTTCCTGCGTGGCGAACTCGGCACGCCCGCGGGTGGCTGGCCGGAGCCCTTCCGCACCCGCGCGCTGGCCGGTCGGGGCCCGGCGAAGCCGGAGACGCCGCTCACGCCCGGCGACGAGGCGGCCCTGAACGGAACCTCGCAGCAGCGGCGAGAAACGTTGAACCGCTTGCTGTTTCCGGGACCGACCGCCGAATTCCTCGCGCACAGTGAGAAGTTCGGCGACACGTCCGGGTTGTCGGCGAACCAGTTCTTCTACGGGCTGCGGCGCGGCGAGGAGCACCACGTCCACCTGGAGAAGGGCGTCACGCTGCTGATCGGGTTGGAAGCCATCTCCGAACCGGACGAGCGCGGGATGCGTACGGTGATGTGCATCCTCAACGGCCAGTTGCGTCCGGTCACGGTACGGGACCGCTCCGTCGCGACCGAAATCCCCGCCGCGGAAAAGGCCGACCGCGCCAACCCCGGCCACATCGCGGCACCGTTCGCCGGAGTGGTCACGCTGGTGGTCTCGGAAGGGGATTCGATCTCCGCCGGGGACACGATCGGGACCATCGAGGCGATGAAGATGGAGGCGGCGATCACCGCGCCCCGGGGTGGGGTGGTGCGGCGGATCGCGATCGCGAAGGTGCAGCAGGTGGAGGGTGGGGATCTGTTGTTGGATGTTCGGCCTAATGAGGCTGCGGCTGATTGAGATTGGGATTGTCGGGGTCGCTTGGTTTCCCTGGCGGGTTTCCTGAGTCCCCTCGCGGGTCGCTTGGTTGCCTCGCGGGTTTCCTGAGTCCCCTCACCGGTCTCCCGGTTTCCTCGCGGGTCTCTTGAGTTCGCTCGCGAGGTCTACTGGTTCCTTCGGCGGTCTCTTGGAGTTCCCTCGCCGGTCTTTTGGCCCCTCTCCTGTCCGAAAGCCCCATCTCCTGTCCCTGAGCGAAGCGAAGGGCAAGCACGCTGACGCCTCGATCGACATCCGGCGAACCGCGAACTGTAAATTCGACCGGACTCGAGAGGAAGGTACTGGTTTGACACGGATCGTGTCCGGAATCGCGGGCGGACGACGGCTGCGCGTACCCCCCGCCGGAACGCGCCCCACCTCCGACCGAGTCCGCGAGGCCCTCTTCAATCTCATAGCCGCACGAATGGATTTCGACGGCCTCCGCGTCCTCGACCTCTACGCCGGCTCCGGCGCCCTCGGCCTGGAGGCCCTCTCCCGAGGCGCCACCCACGCCCTCCTCGTCGAATCCGACCGCAAGGCCGCCGCCACCATCCGCGCCAACATCACCGCCCTGGCCCTCCCCGGCGCCGAACTACGCCCCGCCACAGTCACTTCCACCCTCGCCACCCCACCCGAAACCCCCTACGACCTCATACTCTCCGACCCCCCCTACGCCCTCGACACCCCCCTGATCACCGCCGACCTCGAGGCCCTCACCACCAAAAACTGGCTCCAAGCAGATGCCCTGATAATCATCGAACGCTCCACCCGCACCCCCCCAACCCCCTGGCCCACCCCCTACACCCCCCTCAAACCCCGCACCTACGGCGAAACCCGCCTGGACCTAGCCACCTACCCCCACTGACCCCAGGCGCACGAACCCAGCCGCACCCCTTATTTGAATCCGCACCCGTTGCAGGGCTATACAAAGGGTGCGGATCCAAATAAAGGGTGCGGCTGGGCTGCCGTGCCTCTGGGTGGCGTACCTGGGGCAGTTGTTCGTCCGAGGCGGTTGGGTTGTGCCCGTCCCATGGGCAGCCGCACGCAAAGCAGTGCGGCTGCGTCGAATGAGGTTAGCTTCGGCGTTCGGCCAGACGGGTGAGCAAACGTTTGTGGACGGTCGGGGGAAGCATGTCCGTGACGTCGCCGCCGTAGGTGGCCACCTCTTTGATGAGGGAGCTGGAGAGGTAGCTGTAGGCGGGGTTGGGGCCCAGGAAGTAGGTGTCCACGCCGGAGAGTTTCTTGTTCATCTGGGCCATTTGGAGTTCGTAGCCGAAGTCGGTGGCGTCGCGCAGGCCCTTGACGATGGCGGTGATGCCCTGGTCGCGGGCGAAATCGACCAGTAGGCCGTGCCAGGATTCGACGCGGATGTTGGGGAGGTCGGTGGTCGCCTCGCGGATCATCTCCATGCGTTCGTCGATGGAGAACATGCCCTGCTTGCTCTTGTTGATCATCACCGTGACCACGACCTCGTCGAACTGCGCGGCGGCGCGCCTGATCACGTCGAGATGCCCGTTGGTCACCGGATCGAACGATCCGGGGCAGAGTACTCCAGCCATGTTCGAACGCTAACAGTCCTCGAGGCCGGATGTCTGCAGGGGATCGAGTGATTCGTGCCCTCCCCGGACGGTCCGGGGAGGGCACGAATCGGTCAGAACGGGCGGATGGTCAGCCGCCTCGGCTCGGGGAGATCCGCCTGTAGGACGAAACCCTCCGGGCCATCGCCTCGCGCACGGGCCAACGCGCGATGGAGCCTGGGCGCGACCTCGCCGGTCGGGAGCTCGTCCCAGGTCCACCGCACGACGCGATATCCGTTGGCGCGCAACGCGTCTTCGCGCTTCTTCTCGACGAAGACCGCGTCCCCGGGATCCTGGTCAGGACGCAGCAGCCGCCCGTACTTGACCCGCCCATCGAATTCGCCGACCACCCCGGTGCCGTCGTAGTAGAAGTCGACCCGGCCCAGGAGCCGACCCTCCTCCGAGTAGACCTCGCCCTGGGTCGACGGCGCCGGGAAGCCGAGCCGCCGCAGCATGACCCGGCTGCGCGACTCGCCGACGCTCTCGCTGTGCGGATCCAGGAACGCGGCCACGCGCCGGGCCAGACCCACGCCCCGCCGGTATCTGGCGGCCTCCAGTTCGATCGCCAAATCCGTTGGGGTGATACCGAATTCGCGGGCGAGGGCGTCCGCGATCACCACCGCCGCCTCGAACGGGACGGTTCGCGCCACGTCGACGACGGTCCGGGCGGGTGTCGTCAGCAGCATCCCGTGCAGCTCGGCCACGCCGCCGAGCGGTGCGCAATGGACCTTCAGATGCGGTTTGATGCGGCCGCCGTTGCGTCTGTTGCGGGTGACGCAGACGCGGTCGAGCAGCGCGCCCCAGACCGGCGCGCCGTAGATCACCGCGGCCGATTGGTGACTGAGCACGGCCTCGTCGGTGAGGTCGGGCAGGGCCGCGGCGATGAGGGTGCGGTGGCGGGCCGTCGCGTCGAGATGGGCGAAAGCGGTTTCGTCGGCGTAGGTTCCGCGGCGCACCCGTCGCCAGGAGCCGCCGGTGCACAACCGGCGGATCTGGTCGTCGGTGACGCCGTCCGCCACCACCTCCCGGCGGCGGCGGACCTCGGCGCCCGCACCCGTTCGGGTCTCGGGCCAAAGGTCTTGGCCGAGTGGGGGTTCCGGGTTCGTCATTGGGGCTCGGTGTCGGGGTTGGGGCGTGGTCGTCGCGGGGGAGCGGCCCGGCCCGCGCACCGGTGCACGCGCAGCACCGGGCGGTCCCGCGAGGTGGAAGATTTGGTGGCGTTGCGCCACGACGTGCGACATCCCTGGCAACGTTTCACTGCGACCTCCACATCCGTTCGGAAGCAATTGGTTTGCCTCCATAGGACGCCGGGTATTCCGCTGCGGTTCCATCTTTATTCGACCAGCTCACAGCCGCACCCTTTGTTCGAATCCGCACCCGTTCCCGGGTCTTGCAAAGGGTGCGGATTCGAATAAGGGGTGCGGCTGGGGTTGCCGAAACCTTGGAGGGCGGTCGGTTTGGAAGGCCGGTGTGGGTGGGTGGGGCTATGGCCGAGGGGCGGGTGCGGCGGGGCTGAGGCCGGGCGGGGGTGAGGGCCAGTGTGGTTGGGCCGAGGGACCTATGGGGGTGGGGTCAGAAGACCCAGAGGCGGAGGGTGAGGAAGCGGAGGGTGCCTACGGCCGCGGTGATGGCGATGACGGCGATGGCCTCGGTGATGTTGTTCAGGGTGGGGGCGGCTACGTCGAGGATGGCGAGGGCCGCGGAGGTGATCGCAAGGCCGGCGAGGGCGAGGCCGCCGCCTTCCAATTGGGCTGTCAGCCAATTGACTCGGTCGGAGGCGTGGAAGGTGAGGCGGCGGTGGAGTTCGTTCGCCAGGGCGGTGCTCACCACCGAGCCCGTGAGGTTGGCCAGCTGCGGGCCGCCGGAGTAGCAGACCAGGAACAGCAGGAAGTAGCCGATATTGCTCAGGCCGCCGACGAGGGCGAAGCGAATCAGCTGCGGGAACCAGTGGTCCGCGCGCAGGAAGGTGACCAGTCGGGCGGGCGACACGCGCGGCGCCACGACATCCGGATATGCGGGGTCGTCCGAACCGGACTGGGGGAGGACCCACATGCCCGGCGGACCCGGATACAGGACAGCCATTGTCATTCCGATCGAACTACGTCTACCGCTCGGTAAGAAGTTACACCAAACGGAGAGCATCCCTCCAGATGTTTTCTGTGGCGTTGGAAACACTCAGCGACACACCGGGAGTGAACTGGGCAGATGATCGTGACGGGAGGCACACTGGGCCGAGAGAGAGTTCGGCAGGAGAGTGGGGTCTGATGTACCGCGTATTCGAGGCACTCGACGAGCTGGTCGCGATCGTGGAAGAGGCGCGGGGCATCCCGCCGACTCGCAACTGCATAATCCCCCGCGGTGACGTGCTCGAACTGCTCGACGACGTGCGCGAGGCGCTGCCCGGCGAACTCGACGACGCCCAGGATGTGCTCGATCATCGTGACAAGATCGTCGACGACGCGCGGTCCAGCGCCGAGAACACCGTCACGGGCGCCAATGAGCAAGCGCACCAGACGGTTACGGCCGCGCGCGAGGAGGCCGACCGGATCCTGGCCGACGCCAAGGCCCACGCGGACCGGATGGTCGCCGAGGCGCGGGCCCACGCCGATCATCTGGTGAGCACCGCACAGGCCGAATCGGACCGGATCGTGGCCGATGGGAAGGCCGAATACGAGGCCGTTACGGGACGGGCACGGTCCGAGTCCGACCGCATGATCGCCGCCGGGCAGGCGTCCTACGACCGTTCGGTGGCCGAGGGGCAGGCGGAGCAGGACCGGCTTGTCGCGCAGACCGAGGTGGTCCGCGCGGCGCACGCGGAGTCGGCCCGGTTGATCGACGCGGCGCACGCGGAGGCGGACCGACTGCGGGAGGAGTGCGATCAGTACGTGGACTCGACGCTCGCCGATTTCGAGGACACGTTGCACAACACGCTCCGGACCGTCGGCAGGGGACGGCAGCAGTTGCGTAGCGGGTTGGGGATCCCGGATTACGCGGCCGACTTCCGTCGCTGAGTTCCGCTCGACTCGAAAGAGCTAGCACCGCTCGCCAACCCGAATCCGCCCGCTAGGACACCTGCTCGGAGACGAAGCACTGCTAGAAGCACCCCTTGGAAGCCAGCCTTCAGTAGCCCACACTTCAAGGATCGAGGCAGCACAGCCGCACCCTTTATTCGAATCCGCACCCCCTCTGGGGCCCTGCAAGGGGTGCGGATCCGAATAAAGACATCCCAGGGGCTTGGAGGTCAAGCAGCAGTGGCTTGTTCGGTGTATGTGGGCCATGCGGCCGCTTCGTCGTAG
>NZ_JBSFPI010000041.1:0-34982 GCF_053588115.1 Nocardia sp. NPDC003482 | reverse complement strand
ACCCGCTACGCCAAACGAGCCGCCTACTACCAGGCCGAACTCACCATCGCCGCCATCATCCTCTGGCTGCGATGACTTACAGGACACGTCCTAGGTGGTCCGCGTCGGTTCACCGGAGCGCGAACGAGGTTGTAGGCGCCTACAACCTCAAAAGCATTGACCTGGAATCTATTTCGCTCGAAGCGATCCGTCGAAGCTCGATGATCGCCGACCCGTAGTTACAGACCTCCTCGGCGCGTTCGAGGTAGAGGTCTCCGGCGTACGCCTCGACGTGGACGACGGGAGGCTGAGTCATCCGGGTTTTCGGCATCATCGGGAACGTCAGGAACGAGAACGGCCCGACCAGCGCCCCGATATGACTGCGGGCGGCATACGGGACGATGCGAATGCAAACATTGGCGCGCTCCCCGATCTCGGCCAGATACCGGCGCTGCTCGGCCATCACCGCCGGGCCACCCCATTCCTCGCGCAGCGCGGCCTCCGACACGAAGATCTCGATATCGAACGTCGAATCCTCCAGTCGCCGTTGTCGCTTCGTCTCCCGCTGAATCCACTCCTCGATCTCCTCGGTGGGCGCGTTCGGAGACCGAGTCCAGGCCACAGCTCGGCAGTAGTCGGGAGTGCGAACGATGGCGGGCAATACGATGACCCCCCACGCGGTCAGCCGGACGGCCGCATCCTCCAAGGCCGCGTACGGATCGAAATCGGTAATCGTCCGGTCCAGATGAGCTCGCCACCAGCCGCCGCCGTATTTCGCATTCAGGCGAGTCTCGTACGCCAGTGCCAAAACCAGCCGCCGTTCGTTGTCGGAGGCTCGGTAGAGGTCACAAAGAGTATTCATGTAGAGGTCACTCGCCGACCGCGCCGACAGCCCCTCTTCCAGGCGACCCATGGTCTGTGATGAGATCCCGAGAACGGCGGCGGCGCGCGCTTGGCTGACGTCTGCTCTCTTCCGCAACACATAGAGCTTTCGCCCCAACGCTCGGCGCGCGAGTGTGGAACCCATGGCAGTCATATGAATCCTTTCAGTACAGGAAAAGCCTTTGATAGGGCAGTGGTTTCATGTCCGGCGTGACCAGGTTGTCGACTGTCACCCGGGCGAGCTGATGTCGCGTTGCCTCGGAGGCGAAGGTTCGGGCAGCACGTTCATCCGCGCGATAGTGCTGAGCGGGCAGGCCGGGGAAGCCGAAGTCGACAATGAGATGCCACTGCATGATTCACCCCGGCACTTGCTCCGCATTTGTACTCTGGCTGTCCGCGATCGTTGAACGAGCAGATAGCTTTCCCTTTCGATTTCGGGCAGGTAAGTCCTCGTCCGAGACTCACAAGCGAACTCACCGATGCGTCACTTGCCGACTCGGGCTTCTCGCCTCGTAGGCGCTCGTAGGTGGCTACGCTGAATAGGTCGGAAGCTTCATCGAACCGCCCGAACGGAATCAGATGAACGTGGAGCACTGGCAGGAAAAACGACCATCGCCCGACGTGTGGGAGCACCCTGACATGCGCCGGGCTCTCGCTGTCCGCAACTTCGCGAAAGTGTTCACGATCTTGAAGACCAAGCAGTTCTCGCAACGCGCGATTCTCCGTTTGACCAACCTGAGTTCCGCGACCTTCCATGCGATCGTTCGGGAAGGCAGGGACGTCAAGGACATCGAAGTCCTGACGCGGATAGCTGATGGTCTCGGCTTCCCGCGTGGTTACATCGGATTGGCGTACGACGGAACAACTCAGCGGCTACTGCTCGATCCCGCCACCGCCCGAAGCCATGACGCCTCGGCGGATCAGCGTGAAGTCCAGGACCTACTCGCCTACGCATCGACAGTCGCCACCGGCTCCAATCCCGATGACGATGGTCACCGCTGGTGGCGAGAGGCATCGACTGGAGTCGCGGTCGAGCCCCCCGACCAAGTGGGGCTTCATGATGTCGCGAGTCTGAAGACATTCATTGCCGACATGCGGCGCATGGACTACCAGTTCGGCGGGGGATCGTGCCTGGAACCGATCACAGCCCAAGTCGGCTACGTCGAGCAGATCCTGCGGCGTTCGGACTACAGAGGGGAGGTAGGTGTCGAATTATGTTCCGCTGCTGCCGATCTCCACAACCTTGCGGGCTGGACCAGTATGGACGTGGGCCACTACTCCCGAGCGCGGCAACACTTCCGGCGAGCCCTCGCGCTCGCTCGTGAGATCGATGATCACAGCTTGCTCTCGAACATCTTCTATCGCACCGGCAGACTTCATCTGCACCAGCAGAAGCCGAAGACCGCGTTGCGTTTCTTCCAACTCGGTCAGCTGACTGCTCGAGACTCCGGATGTCCGCTGACGGTGTCGATGTTGTGCGCCAACGAAGCCTGGGCTTACGCGGTCTTGGGCAATCGCAGCCAAGCGATGCAGTCCCTCCATCGAGCGGGAGCGGAGTTCGATATCGTCTACCTCGCCGACGCCGCCGAGTGGGTCCGGTTCTTCGGCGAAGCCGATCTCCATGCCATGTTCGGCGTTACTATGACCGCCTGTCCCGACGCGAGCGTTGCCGACCTCGACACCGGGATCGCGCACATCACCGCCGCGATCGAACTTCGTGGTGACTGTATGGCCCGCAGCCGCGCTTTCGAATACGCCGACCTGGCCACCGCACATCTCCGCAACGGTGATCGCGCAGAATGCCTCGAGCAAGGTACAAAGGCTATAGCGGCGGCTGGGAGGATCCGGTCCATGCGCGCCCTCGATCGTCTCGTCCCCCTTCGTGCAGCGGCCGCGCGGCGGTCCCACGACGCCGAACTGCAAGAGCAGATCGTGAACCGGATAGGTGCACTGAGAGTTCGTATATGACAGAGATCGGCGAAGACCTCGATGTGGAACACGAGGTCGAGCATGTCCTACGCACCGCTTGTCATCAGGTCGGACTCCGCGCCTCGGGAGCGCGGCTGATCAAGTACACCAACAACGCCGTCTACGCGCTCGCCACCGAACCTGTCGTAATCCGCATCGCTGGCCCTTCGGTGGCGACGCATGTGCCCAAAGTGATCGCCGTAGCACGCTGGCTCGCGGAATACGACATGCCCAGCGTCCGCTTGGTCGAGGATCTCCCGCAACCTTTGATTGTCGAGGGTCGCCCAGTGACGTTCTGGCACAAGCTATCCGCGTTCCATGGTGCACCCACCGGCCACGACCTCGGGGTGATCCTGCGTCGCCTGCACCGACTTCCGCCTCCCGATTTCGAACTCCCCGAGTGGGACAAGCTCGCCGGGATCCGGCGTCGTATCGACGAGCAGGTTGTCCTGACCCCGGCCGAGGCGGAGTTCCTGATCCAACGATGCGACCAAATCGCCGCCGCCCTGGCGACGATCACGTACGACCTTCCCCCGGGCCCGATCCACGGCGACGGCTTCGTCGGCAACCTGATCCCAGGCCCCAACGGCCCGGTGATCTGCGACTTCGATTCCGCCGCAACGGGTCCCCGCGAATGGGATCTCACCCCCGCGGCCGTCGGCAAGCTCCGCTTCACCTACCCCGTCGACCACCACCGGCAACTGGCCGCCGCCTACGGCATCGACGTGACCACCTGGCCCCACTTCCCCATCCTCCGCGACCTCCGCGAACTCCAACTAGTCACCAGCGTCCTCCGGACCCTCCCCGAGAACCCGGCACTGCGTCCGCAATGGCAGCATCGATTCACAAGCTTGCGGAACCGCGATGACGCTCGATGGAGTCCGTACCGCTGACATCGGAGAATCGAGTGGACCTGATCACCACAGCCACCTCACACGACGAAGCGAAACGCTGTGCGTCCGTGGCGGTTCTCCCCGTAAACAGCTTCGAGCAGCACGGTGAGCATCTGCCGCTGATCACCGACACCGCGATCGCGTGCCTCATCGCGCGGTATCTCGCGACCGCGCACGAGTTGTTCCTCCTGCCCCCGATCACGATCTCCTGCTCCCACGAGCACGAGGGCTTCGCCGGTACGGTCAGCATCGGTGCCGCCACCCTGATGGCCATCACGTCACCTTGTTCCCGGGCAAGGACGAGTGGAACGCGGCGCGCGAGCACGCGGGGATGAGCACCAACGGTCACGACGACATGCACGGTGGTGAGCTGGAGACCTCGATCCTGCCGCACGCCCGGCCGGATCTCGTCGGCGAGGGCTGGCGCGACGCCGACCACGACGCACCCGACCGCCCCCATCTCCTCCTGACCGGTATGCGGGGCTACACGGCAACGGGCATCATCGGACGCCCCTCGCTGGCCACGGCAGCCAAGGGTGCTGCTGTACTCGAAAGTCTCACAACAACATTCGCGACCCATCTCGAACTACTCAACGGTTGACCGATCACGCCCGGGCGACCCCTGCCGAGACAGTGCGCCCGTCACGCGTGCGAACCGTGACCGTCGGCCGCTCGCCCGGACGGGCACGCACCACGGCGAAGGCGCGGCCTCGTCGATCGATGGGCGCGGTGTGCTGGTCGAGTTCGGATGTGAGCGTGACGGATTCGGCATCCTCGGCGGCGAGACCTGTTACGGCGTACCAGCCCACCCCGTCGGGGTCGGTCGCTGACTTGGTCGCCATCTTCGACAGCGCCATCCGGTCCGGCGTGCGGGTGGCGCGCGGGCGATCGACGCGGTAACTCCCGACGATGGAGCCCAGCGTGATCCAGGCGTCGTCACGGTGTTGGACGAACACCATCGTGCGGGACATGCTCCCCTCGACGAGAACGGCCACAACACCGCCCCGGTCGATGACGCCGACCGGCGCGAATTCCCGGTCCGCGTCTCGCAGAGCATCGACGGCCACCGCGACGGCGGGGGTCAGGGTGTCCATGATCAGCCCTTCTGTGTGTGGTCAGCAGATCAGCGCGACGGGATCGCTGTTCTCATCGGCATGATCCCACTCTCCGTAGAACCCGCTGTAAATGACCTCGATGTGGAACTGGTACAGGATGCCCCTGTCGCTGCACGACGCCGAATAGAGCGTTTCCAGGTCGGGCTCGGTGGACGTGTCGGTCCGTTCGCTGTGCAGGTAGTACTCGCCTCGGGTGAGGTCGTACCGCCACAGTTTCGCGGTGATGCTACGCAGGGTCGGGCGTCCGGTGCAGTGGGTTTTCCACCCGAAATTGATCGGGGCGAGCGAGCCGTGCCCGGTCTTGTAGGGCGGGTCGACGTGCAGGAAGCAGGTGATCTTGTCGGCCGCCTGGTAGTTGGGCTCGGCGGCGGCAGTGCCGGTCGCGGCGGCGACCAGAGCGCAGGCGGCGATGACGATACGAACGATCATGATGTCCCCCTTGTGATTTCGGTTCTGGTTCGCACGCTTCCGCGCGCACTATTCGACGCTGCAATCCAGGTGGAGTTGCATGATCTCGTGTCGCCCTCGCGCCACCAATCGAATCCCATGCTGCTCACCTCGGTCTGTCGGGCTGCTCTGAATGGAGGGCACCCGCCGCCGGTGAGTTCTGTCGCATCGTGCGCGGCGGCGGGGCCAGTTCGAACGGTAGGCAGTCCGGACAGGCGAGGTCTACGAAGTTGACCGATGTTGACGAAGGTCGGTCAACGCGCGGTCGATGAGGACGCGAGCCTTCGAGCTGTAAACAGCTCGCTGCGCGTAATGTTCGAACAGGCCACGATAGACGGCGATTTCGCCGGGCTGTTCAATTCTCAGAATCGCCGAATAGGTTTCGATCTCGACCTCGGCGTCGTCGGTGATCCAGAATTCGCACAACGGCGGATGTTGCCGAACACGTTGCGGCAGAACACCGAGCCGCACACGCGGAAGGTCCATGATCTCTCGCAGGTGCTCCAGTTGCCCCGCCGCCACATCGTCGGGGACAACCGCGGCCCGTAAGGCGTTCTCGCTGAGAATCATGTGGAACACACGAGAGGTGCGCAGCAGTTCAGCGCGCTGCATCCGCACCTGCACAGTCTCGGCCACGTCCGCCGCGGGGTAGCCGTTCAGCGCTGCGATGTCGCTGAGGATCGATGTCGCGTACTGTGCTGTTTGGGCTGGACCGGGGATGAGGGACACGCAGAAGACCTTGTGTCGCTTGGCTTGTCGCTCCTCTTCGAGGACCTGCTGCTGATAGCGGGTGGTGCCGGTTCGGTGCAGCCGTCGGAGCTGCACGTACATCTTCTCGATCTCGCGTGTGGCGGCGACCAGATCGGGCAGCAGGTCCGTAGCCTCGCAGACACGACACCACAGCTCCAGGTCTTGGACGCTCGGCACACGGTGACCGTTCTCGTGCTTGGAGACCTTCGTGTGATTCCAACCGGCTCGGCGGGCCAGTTCCCGCGCGGTGAGATGCGCGTCGAGCCGGATTTCGCGCAGCCGGTGGCCGAGCGCCTGACGGGCGCGGCTCGCGTCGCTGCTGCTCACTTCAGCGGCGGCCTGTACTCGTTGTGCGGCGTCGCCGCCTCCCACACCGACTCGAATGCTTCCCGGCATGCCCTGACGACGCGCGGATCGTGGACGATCTCGTTGCCCGCCCATGAGCCGTTGCCCGCGAAGTGGTTCCACACCACTCGGTCGTCGAACAGCCAGAAGTCGACGGGCGGCACGAGAAGGCCCGTCGCTTTGTGGCGAGGGAGCCAGCGGACGTCTTCGCCGCCTTCAGGGTTTCGGGTGGTAGCCCACTCGTAATGGATGTAGTCCGACAGCGGTTCGGACACGATCCGGGCGCGCCGGAGGTCGACACCGCGGGCAACCATCGCGCGGGTCATGTCGAGCCACGGCGCCCACCATTCCCGATCCTCGGTCTCCGTCAGTTGTCCCGCTTGCCATTTCGCGATCCGCTCGGTTTCGTCGGGGACCGCGTACACGTCGCGAAGTTCGAGATGCAGAGCTGAACGGGTGACGGACCCGTACAGGCCCGTCCATTGCTCGTCAGTCAGCAACTCCATTCTCGCCCTTCGGTAGGTAGGTCACGAGCGACTTCGGCACCCGGACTACGATTTCGCCTTCAGGAACAGCGATTTCGGCGAGCATCTCCGGATCGGTGACGGGGTAGCCCTGCCAAATGTATTCGTTGTCGGTCTCCCACAACCGGGGGTGACCCGTTCTTGCCACTCGATCCACCCAGAAACCGTAGTGCCATTTGCATGTCTCCCACTACTGCGTTGACCAGCGTTGGCCTGAGGCTACCGTGCTGCGGGCCCTAGCGAGTAGGGATCGGTCATCGTAACAGCGGCTACCTGCCTCACCGCGCGGGAACTCGCCCCCGCGTACGAGCTTTCGTCCTGCCCCCAAGCATGATCTCCAGCTCTCATGAGCCCCCGGGCCGCCGAAGAAGCTTCTGTATTCAAGAGGCGCACAACGGTATTCGCCACCCATCTCGAATTACTCAACGGCTGAACGAGATTCACGCCGAAGTGTCCAACCGCCCCACAACACCCCCAAGATGTTCCCCCAATAACGGCCCAATCCGATCCCAATCCCGTTCCGGCAGCCAATGTCCCGCCCCCGGCAACGTCACGAACCGATACGCCCCCCGCACATACCGCCGACAAGACTCCGCCGCCGCCCGGGTGATGTACCGATCCTCCGCCCCCCGAATGTAGAGCGTCGGAACCGCGACCGACCCCACCGGCCGGGTGAGGCTGAGCGGCATGGCCCGATACCAGTTCACCGGCCCCCGCATATCCGTCCGCTGGGCGTAGCGGGCGGCGGACTCGGCGTCCAAGCCGGATCGGATCAGTGCCCGGACCATCTGATCCTTCACCGACAACGCCAACTCCGGCAGCCACGGCAGTTGATTGGCGATCATGTACCACGACCGCAGGATCTGGGGACTCGTCACCATCGCCCGCATGAACGCGTACGGATGCGGCACCGACAAGGCCGTCAGCGACCGCACGCGATCGGGCCGTCGCGCGGCCAGATACCAAGCCAGCGCCGCACCCCAGTCCTGCCCGACGAGATGGACGCGCTCGGCCCGAGCCGCGTCGGCGAGCGCGAGCACGTCCCCGGCCAGCTTCCGCAACGTGTACGCCGAACGCGCCGCCGGTCGCGCCCGGGGCGAGTAGCCGCGCAGATCCGGTGCGAGCGAACGGAATCCGGCGCTCGTCAGCCCGGGGATCAGCCCGGCCCAGGACCACCGATCCTCGGGGAATCCGTGCAGGAGGATTACCGTCTCCCCGTTCGGCGCGTCCGGGCGGGCATCGGTCACCTCGAAAATCAGACCGGCATGGGTGAATTCGTCCACGACTCGACGCTAGCGCGGCACGGGAGGCGGATTCATCCACCGGCGGGCGGAGCGAACGTCCGACCCAGGCATCACTCGGGGACGGGCATCGCGACACACCCACACCGCACCAACGCTGCCCGAGCATTGTGCGGTTGCGATACCCCGTCCGCCGGTGCACCTTTGAGGAGAACGAATCGCGCAGCCGTGGGTGCAGGGGCCCGCGGCGGATTCGCTCGTGTCAGTGAAAGGTGCGGTCGTTCCGTGATGCCGGAATCATTGCAGCGCAAAGTGTTCGTGCACGCCGATGGGGCTTTGCCGGAGTTCATGTGCCAGGTGCATTTGTTGAAACTCACTCGCGATCGCGCGGAGGAGCTTCGGTTCATTCATCGAACGCATCGGCCCGACGAATGCATCGTGCACCTCGAGGCGGCGTACCTGCTACTTCGCCAGGCCGAGTGAACAGCTGACGCTTCTGTTTCGTTTCGCGCCGGGGCGGGTATCGCGCCCGGGATTGCTGGCGTGGAACGGGAGGTGGCTGTGCGCCCTGCGGTGTATCGCGGCACGGTGCTGCATTTCCTGGCGGACCCGGGAATGGCCGGGGAACCGGGAAGCTATGAGCTGTTCGAGGACGGTGCGCTCGCCGTCGACGGTGACGGGTTCGTGGCCTGGGTGGGGGAGTGGCCGCGGTTGCCGGAGGAATTCCGCGGCGAGGTCGTCGACCATCGCGGACAATTGATCCTTCCCGGATTCGTCGACGCGCATACGCATTACAGCCAATTCGACGCGATAGCGAGTTACGGCGGCGAATTACCGGACTGGCTGGCCGAATACATTTATCCGGCCGAGCGGCGATTCGACCGGACCGCGCACGCCGAATTCGTGGCCGAGCTGTTCCTCGACACCCTCGTCGCGTGCGGAACCACCACCGCCGCCGTGCATCCCACCGTCCACCCGGAATCGGTGGACGCCTTCTGCGCGGCCGCCGTCCGGCGCGGGATGCGGATGGTGTGCGGCAAGGTGCTCATGGACGACGGCCCGCCCGACCTGCGCGAGACCACCGCCGACTCCGAGCGGCACACCCGCGAGCTGATCGCCCGCTGGCACCACACCGCCCGCCTCACCTACGCCATCACCCCGCGTTTCGCCCCGTCCTGCACCGACGCCCAATTGACCATGGCGGCCCGGCTCTTTCACGACATGCCCGACGTCCGCCTGCAAACCCACGCCGCGGAGAACCTCGCCGAAACCGAGGACGTCCTCGACCGCTTCCCCGCCGCCCGCTCCTACGTCGACGTCTACGACCGCTTCGGCCTGCTGCGCCCCGGCGCCCTGCTGGCCCACTGCGTCCACATCGACGACCGCGACCGCGCCCGCCTCGCCGAGACCGGCACCGCCGTCGCCTTCTGCCCCACCTCCAACCTGTTCCTGGGCAGCGGCCTGTTCGACCTCGCCGCCGCGCGCGGGGCGGGCGTGCGGGTGGGTCTGGGCACGGATTGCGGTGCGGGAACGACCTATTCGATGCTGCGCACGCTCGGCGAGGCGTACAAGGTGGTGATGCTGCGCGAGGCCGGCCGCGACCACCCGCTGCGGCTGTCGGCCTGGCTCGGCCTGTACCTCGCCACCCTCGGCGGCGCGGAGGCGCTCGGGCTCGCGGACCGGATCGGCAACTTCCGCCCGGGCAAGGAGGCCGATTTCGTGGTCCTCGACTGGGCGGCCACGCCGGTGCTGCGACGGCGCACCGAGATCGCCCGCGATCTCGAGGAGCGGCTGTTCGCGCTGCTGACATTGGGCGACGAGCGCGCGGTGTCGGCCACATACGTCATGGGTCGGCTAGGCTGAGGATCACTCATCTTTTCGAGACACAGGTGGGAGAACGATGCCGCCGAACGCCGGGCCTCGACGCCGCAGCCCGTCCCAGGAACGGGCCAAGGCCACCCGCGAGCACATCCTGGACACCGCCGCCCGGCTGTTCGGGCAGCGCGGCATCGGCGACACCTCCACCAACCGGATCGCCGCCGAGGCCGGGGTCAGCATCGGCACGGTCTACCGCTACTTCGCCGACCGCTCGGTCATGGTCGAGGAGCTGCTCGAACGCCTGCTGGTCGACATCGAGAAACGCCTGGAACAACAGCTCATCGACACCGCCGACGAACCCCCGCTCGGGATCGTCACCGGCGTGCTCGAGACCGTCACCGACGAACTGGTCGCCCGCACGCCCCTGGTCAAGGCGCTCATCGCCGGAATCCACTTCTACAACAGCTCCGTCCCCGACTTCGAGCCCCGGCTGCGGTCGCTGATCAAGCAGATGCTGATCCGCGTGCACGGCGTCGGCGACGAGCGCAAGTACGACACCATGAGCTTCGTCGTGCTCAACACCTGCTTCGCCACGCTGTTGCGCGCCACCGCCATGGAGATGGATCCCGCCCAACGTCGGGACACCATCGGCGTCACCGCCCGCATGATCACCGCCTGGCTCGACGTGGAGCGCGACCTCACCGCGGCGTGATCGCCTGCGCCGCAACGCTGTTGAGGAAACTGCGCGGCGGCGTCCCGTTCACGGTGTGGTCGCCGATCAGCGACGCCTTGTACGCGGCGGGATTGTGTGAGGACACCGTGCGCGCGTTGCGCCAGTGCCGATCCAGGCCCGGTCCCGATCGCACCGCGCTCGCGCTGCCCGCGTCGAACAGCTGCCACGCCGCCGCCCCGACCAGGTCGGTATTGGCCACCTGCGTCGCCGCCGACTCCAGCAACGCCCGCCGCGCCCGCTCCTGGGTCGGCTTCGCCACGAAGGCGTCGAGGGTCTCGGCCAGATGCAGCACCGCGGCGCGGGCGGTGTACGCCTTGGCCCACACCGTTCCCACGATCTGGAGGACCTGCGGATCGGCGCTCGGCTCCTGGGTGGGCGCGAGCGGGTAGGAGCGGGTGCGGCCGCGCACCAGCTCCGCCAGATCGGTGGCGATCGCCCGCGCGATGCCCGCCTGGGTGGCGGAGTGCACGAACTGGTAGAACGCCTCCATATAGTCGTTGGTCAGCGGATCATGGTGGCGCAGAACATAATCCGGGTCCACCCGCACATCCTCGAACACCGCGGTGCCGCTGGCGGTCAGGCGTTGCCCGAAACCGTCCCAGTCGTCGATCACGGTGATCCCCGCGCTGCGGCGCGGCACGATCGCCGAGACGAACTCCCCGTTCTCGCGCACCAGCACATTGAGCCAGTCCGCGTACAGACTGCCGGTGGTGTAGTACTTGCGGCCCGACAGCACGTACCGGTCGCCGTCGCGGTCCAGCCGGGTGGCCAGCGCGGTCAGATCCGGCGTGCTCAGCTCGGCCCCGGCCGGGCCGAAGAACCCGCCCGTGGCCGCCGCGCGGAGCAGCGTCTCGCGGGCGACCCCCGTGGGCGCGAACCGCAGGATCTCGGTGAGCCCGAGGTGCCCGCGGAAGATCTGCGCCAGATTCGAATCCCCGGCCGCGATATCGATCAGCACCTCGGCGAGCACCCGCACGGGCGCGCCCGACCCGCCGAACTCGACCGGCACCCGCAACGCCCCCACCCCGGCCGCGAGCAGGGCCGCGAGCTGGTCGGTGGGCAGTTTGTGCTCGGCGTCGCGGGCCGCCGCCTCCGCGCCGAGACCGGCGACGACCTCCCCGATGGCGGCCAACCGTTCCGGCAGATCCCCGGCAGCTCCCATGCGCACCCCACTTGTTCTGCGGCCGAGGCCATTCCGGCGCCCCACCGTATCGGATACCCGAAATGATCACCGCTCCAAGACATTTGCCGGAAGACATACATTCAACCCGGTTTCAATCGTTTACACCGGGATCGTCCCACCGCACGATGGGCCACGGATCAGGGAATCTCGCTTCGACCCGTACCGCTCACGAACGGATGTCACGCACGTGCCCGACACTGACCGCACCGCCCCGCTGTTCCGCTTCTCCGCCGAGGTCGCCGACACGCTCGCCCGCGGCGGCCCGATCGTCGCGCTGGAATCCAATGTGGTCGCACACGGCTTCCGCTACCCGGACAACGTCCGCATCGCGCTCGAGGTCGAGGACGCGGTCCGCGCGGCCGGTGCGGTGCCCGCGACGATCGCCGTCCTGGACGGCCGCGTCATGGTCGGCGCGAGTCCCGCCGAACTCGAAAGGCTCGCCACCGCAACCGATGTCGCGAAGGTGACCAGTCGCGACATCGCGGTGACGCTGGTGCGCGGCGTGCCGGGCGCGACCTCGATCGCGGCCACCATGGCCCTCGCCGACCGCGTCGGCATCGCCACGGTCGCGTCGGCGGGCCTGGGCGGGGTGCATCGCGGCGCGCAGACCACGATGGACATCTCCGCCGACCTGACCGAGCTGGCCCGCACCCGGCTCATCGTGGTGTGCGCGGGGGTGAAGAAGATCCTCGACGCCGGGCTCACGCTCGAGTTCCTGGAAACCCAGGGCACCCCGGTGATCGGCTACCGCTACGACCGGTTCCCCGCGTTCTACTGCCGCGACAGCGGATTCCGCGCCCCGGCGCGGCTGGACGATCCGGCCGAGATCGCGCGGGCCGCCGGGCTGCACCTGCGCCTCGGCGGTTCGGGGTCGGTACTGGTCACCCATCCGATCCCGGAGGCCGACGCGCTCGACGGCGACCGGATCGAGGCCGCGATCACCGCCGCGCTGGCCCACGCCGAGGCCGAGCGGGTCACCGGTCCCGCGGTGACCACCTTCGTGTTGCGCGCGGTCGACGCGGCCACCGGCGGGGACGCCGCGACCGCCAACCGCGCGGTGTTGATCAGTACCGCCGTCGCCGCCGCCGAGATCGAGGCCGCGCGCGCCGCCCTCGAGGTAGGAGTCCCCGATGCCGTCTGACGCCGCCCGCTCGGCCCTGCTGTTCGATCTGGACGGCACCCTGCTCGACACCCCGCGCGCCATCGCCGAACAGTTCGCCCTCGCGGTCGAGGCGGTCACCGGCACCCACCCCGGCGAGGAGCGGGCCCGCCGCCTGGTCGGAACGCCGCTCGAGCGCATGGCCGCCGAATTGTCCGGCGCGGCACCGGATTCGGACGTCGCGCGGGCGGTGGCGGCCGAATACCTGATCCGCTTCCGCGAGATCATCGTGCCCAAGGCCGCCGATCTGCTGTTCCCCGGCGTGCGCGGCGGGCTGGAACGCCTGGCGCGCAGCGGTTTACGCCTCGCGGTGGTCACCAGCAAGAAACATCGCAGCGCCGAGCTGATCCTCGACGCCGCCGGGATCGCCGACCACTTCGAGGCGGTGATCGGGGCCGACGACGTCGAGCACCCCAAACCGCATCGCGCCAGCGCCGACGCCGCGTTCGCCGCGCTGGGGCTGACCGACGCCGGGCCCAGCGGCGCGGTCATCGGCGACACAGCGTCCGATATCCAGCTCGGCCACGCGGTCGGGACGTTCACCGTCGGCGTCACCTACGGCGTCGGCACCACCTACGAGATCGACTCGGCGGCACCGGATTTCGTCGCCCACCTGTTCGACGACGTCACCCGCACGCTACTGCTCCGCCTCGGAAAGTGAGCCCGGTCATGACCGCATGGACCCGCCCGACGACCGAACCGATCCAGCTCGATCGCTATCTCGGCGTCAACGTCTTCCCGCTGCCCAACCATCCGTCCCTGATCGCCCTGCACACCGAGGCGCGCGCCGCCGACACCGGGCAGGAACGGTTCGTACGCGCCACCCAGCGGATCATCCGGCTGGTGCTGGAAACCGCGCTGTCGCACCTGCGCTACCGGCCCAAGCCCGTGACCACGCCCACCGGCTTCGTCTACGAGGGCCTCGAGCCGGTGACGCCGGAGCTGTACGCGGTGTCGATCCCGCGCGCGGGGGACGCGCTCGAGGGCGGCCTGCGCGAGATCCGCCCGGACACGCGGTTCGGCAAGATCCTCATCCAGCGCGACCCCACCACCAAGAAGCCCACGCTGTTCTACAGCAAACTGCCGCCCGGGATCGCGGGACGTCAAGTGCTGCTGCTGGATCCGACCATCGCCACCGGCGGCACCCTGCTCACCGCGATCAACGAACTCGTCGCGGCCGGGGTCGAGGAGCGCGACATCATCGTCGTCAACGTGCTCACCTGCCCCGAGGCCCTGGCGACCGTGCTGACCCGCCGCCCCGACATCCGCATCGTGACCTCCCACATCGATCAGACCCTCACCGATCAGGCGTTCATGCTGCCCGGCATCGGCGACTTCGGCGATCGGTTCCACGGCACGACCGCGACGGTGTGACCGGCATGGGAGAACCGGTGAACCTGCTCGACCTGTTCGACGCGCACGTCCTGCGCGCGCCGAAAGCCATTGCTTGCCAAGGTGATTCATCCACGATCGACTACGCCGAACTGTCCCGGCGCTCCCGGGCGGCGGCCCGTGCGCTGCGGGCGGCGGGCGTCGCGCCGGGCGACACGGTCGGCGTGTTCGCGCACCCGTCGATCGATCTCGTCGTCGCGGTCTGGGCGATCCTGCGCACGGGCGCGTCGTATCTGCCACTGGCCGTGGACTATCCGGCCGAGCGGCTGACCTACCTGGTCTCCGACAGCGCGGTGCGCGTGGTGCTCACCGATGCTCGCGGCGCGGACCCGGCGCAGCGGATTCTGCCGACCGGCGTGCGCTCCGTCCGGTTGACGGAACTCACTGAGGCCGAGAATGTTTCGTTCGACCCGGTGTCCGCCGCGGCCACCGCGTACACGATCTACACCTCCGGCACGACCGGTCGGCCCAAGGGCGTGGTCGTCTCCCACGGCGCGATTGTCAACCAGCTGCGCTGGCTGGCAGCCGAATTCGATCTCGCGGCGGACGCGCGGGTGCTGCTGAAGACGCCGATCGGCTTCGACGCCGCCCAATGGGAACTGCTCGCCAACGCGTGCGGCGCCACCGTCGTCATCGCCCCGGCCGGGACGCACACCAGTCCCGAGGCGATCCTCGAGCGGGTGGTCCGCGACGCGGTGACCGTCCTGCAATGCGTGCCGACCATGTGGGCCGAACTGGCCGCGCTGCCCGGCATTCGCGCGGCGACCTCGCTGCGCACGGTGGCCAGCGGCGGCGAGGCGCTGCCGGTGACCACCGCGGAGCGGCTGCGGGCCGCCGTGCCGGGGGCGCGGGCGATCAATCTGTACGGCCCGACCGAGACCACGATCAACGCCACCTGGTTCGACTTCACCGCCGCCGACCTGTCGGGCGCGGTCACGGTCCCCATCGGTCACGCCGTTCCCGGCTGCACGACCGCGGTGGTCGACGAGGCTGGGCGGGAGATCGGGCCGGGACGGATCGGTGAACTGCTCATCGGCGGGGTTCAGCTCGCCGACGGCTACCGCGGCCGCCCCGACCTCACCGCGGACCGCTTCGTGGACGCCGTCCTGCCCGACGGCAGGGTCGAAAGACGGTATCGCACGGGCGATCTCGTGCGTCCCCGCCCGGACGGTGTGCTGGAGTTCGTGGGGCGCAACGACGAACAGGTCAAGATCGACGGCCACCGCATCGAGACCAACGAGGTGCGGCTGTGGATCGAGTCGCACCACTGGGTGCGCGCGGCCGCGGTGGTGCCGTGGGTGTCCGAGGGCGGGGAGACGCGGCTCGCGGGCTTCCTCGAACTCGACCCCGACGAGGCGCCGCTCATGGATCAGGACGATGCCGGACCGCACCACCGCTCCAAGGCCACCCGCACCCAGGTCACCGCCCAGCTCGCCGGTCTCGGCCTGCGCGGCATCACCACCGAGCCCGAAGTCCCGCTGCCCGGGGCCGAACCCGGCCCGGAGCAACGCCGACGCGTATTCGCCCGCAAGACCTACCGCACCTTCACCGGAGATCCCGTGCGGCGCACCGTGATCGAGGCCCTGCTGCGCCGCCTGTCCGAACCGCCCCGCCCGCTCCGCGACCCCGCCGCCCCGACCGCCCGCACCCTGGGCGAACTCCTGCGCTGGTTCGGCCCGTTCCACAGCCCCGACCGCCTGCTGCCCAAGTACTCCTACGCCTCCCCGGGCGCCCTCAACGCCACCCAGATCTACCTGGAGGTCGCCGGAGTGCCGGGGATCCCGCCCGGAATCCACTACTTCCACCCCGCCCGCCACGCCCTGTACCGGGTCGCGGACACCGCCCGCCCCGGCGTGCGGCTGCATCTGGTGGGCCTTGCCCGGGTGATCGAATCGGTCTACTCCACCAACGTCCGCGAGGTGCTGCACTTCGAGGCCGGTCACATGCTCGGTGTGCTGGACGACGCGCTGGCCGAAAAGGGTTGGCGTGCGCGCACTCTCGCCCCCGCCCCCGTCCCCGGGGTGGACGAGGGCGTGGTCACGGCGAGTGTGGAGGTCGTTCCGGTGGGGGAGGCCGAGCCGCCCATCGTCCCGACCGTGGAGCCGAGTTCGGTTGAGGCCGTGGGCGAACCGGTCGTCGAGGCGTGGGTGCAGATCCACGGGGAGGCGAGTGACACGCCACACGGCCTGTACCGCTACACGGGCACGGGCCTCGAGTTCGTGTCGGCCGACAAGGTGGAGCGCCGCCACGTCATCGCGATCAATCAGCGCTCCTACGACCAGTCCTCGTTCGCGGTCGTGCTCACCACCGACCCCGAGGCGGGCTGGGACGGGTTCACCGCGCTCGGCCGGACGCTCGCACATCTGCAACAGCTCGGCGCGTCCCGCCAATTGGGTTTCATGTCGGCGGGTTACGCGTCCCTGACCGGTCGCGACCTGCCCTCGGCGCGGCGCGTGGACGAGATCCTCGGGCAACGCCGGGTGAGCTACTTCGCCCTGGCGGGCCGGGTGTCCGCCGACCAGGTGAGCGCCACCGGGATGGCCGAGGACGCGGTGCACATGAAGGGCCCGGAGGAACTGCTCAAGGACGATCTGCGGGCCGTGCTGCCGCCCTACATGGTCCCCGCCACCATTCACGTCCTGGACCGGATCCCGTTGTCGCAGAACGGCAAACAGGATCGCGCCGCCCTCGCCGCGCTGGCGGCCGCCCGCAACGCGCGCCGCACCAGGCCGCACGATCCGCCGGTCACCGACCGCGAGATCGCGGTGGCCGCCGTCTGGTCCCGGGTGCTCGGGTACGAGCCGGTGTATCGCGGCGACGACTTCTTCGCCCAAGGCGGCAACTCCATGTCCGCGCTGCGCCTGGTTCGCGCGCTCGGCGACCGTTTCGGCCGTACGATCCCGGTGCAGACCATCTTCCAGTCGCCGACCGTGGCCGAATTGGCCTCGGCCACCGAACGTTTCGGCGGCGGCCGCCGCACCTCGCGGCTGATCCGGCTGGCCGGCACCGAGGGCACCGCGACCACCGTGCTGTGGCCCGGCCTGGGCGGCTACCCGATGAACCTGCGCACGCTGGCCCGCGAACTCGCCCAGCACGGGCGCGTCGTCTACGGGATGCAGGCGCGCGGGCTCAACCCGGGGGAGACCCCGCACGACGACCTCGCCGCCCTCATCGACGACGATCTCCGTGAACTGCGCGAACACGCACTGCCGCAACCGTTCCGGATCGTCGGCTACTCCTTCGGCGCGCGCGTCGCCGCCGAGGTGGCGCAGCGGC
Organism: Nocardia sp. NPDC003482; assembly: GCF_053588115.1. Lineage (NCBI taxonomy): Bacteria > Bacillati > Actinomycetota > Actinomycetes > Mycobacteriales > Nocardiaceae > Nocardia > Nocardia sp. NPDC003482. The sequence continues at coordinate 17,277 of NZ_JBSFPI010000041.1, read as the reverse complement.
TCGTCGCCGCGGGGGACGACGTCGAGGAACTGGTCCTCATCGCCCCGGGCTCACCGGTCCTGCCCGGCCTGCGCGACACCGGCGAAACCCGATACGACAGCGCGTATTTCAAACGCGTCCTCGCCTCGGTGTTCAGCGGCAGCGCCGATCCCGGCTACCTCGGCGAACTCGAGCACATCACCGACCGGGCCCGATTCATCGATCTGATCGTCGCCCACGAGACCGGATTCGACCGCGAGCAGGTGGAACGCCTGGTCACCGTGGTCGAGCGCACCTACCGGTTCCGCTCCGCGCCCACCGGCGTGTCCCAGGACATCCTCGACCACAGCCTGTACCTGCGGGCCCGCGACGACGGCCCGTCCTTCGCCGACATCCCCGTTCCGCCCTTGCGGCAGCGCGGGATTCCGGTGAGCAACCTGCCCTACCACCACTACGAGATCGTGACCGCGGGCGCGCTCGACATCGCCGCCGCGGTCCTGGAACAGAGCATGAACAGGGAGCTGGTCTGATGCCGCACGTCGAGATCTCACACTTCCCCGCCGAACTGTCCGACGACGCGCGGCGTCGGCTCGAGGCCGATATCGTGGCCGCGGTCACCCGCGAGTTCCGGGTATCCGAGGGGGCCGTCTCGATCGGGCTCGCGGCGGTGGAACCCGACCGATGGCAGGAGCGGGTGTACCGGCCGCTGATCACCGAGCGGCCCACCGGCGACCCGCTGCTGAGGACACCGAACTACTGATGACGTCCGTCGCCCCCCGCGTCGGTCCCGCGCGGACCGCGGCGCTCGTCGCCGTCGTCACTGCCGTCGCGCTCAACCTGCGGCCCGCCATCACCACCGTCGGCCCCGAATTGGATTCGATCACAGGGGATTTCGGTGCCGGTGCGGCCGCGGGCGGGGTGATCACCGCGCTGCCGGTGTTCGCCTTCGCGCTGGTCAGCCTCGCCGCACCCGCGCTGCTGGCCCGCGTCTCGGTGCGGGCCGGGCTCTACGGCGGGCTCACGCTCCTCGGGGTGAGTGTCGCGCTGCGCCCGTGGGGCGGGCTGGTGCTGTTCGTGCTCGGCACCTTCCTCGCCGCGCTCGGCGTCGGCCTGCTGGCGGTGCTGCTGCCCGTCGTGATTCGGGCCACCGGGCGCACCGGATTGCTGGTGACGACCTTTACCACGGCGTTACAAGCCGGGGCCGCAATAGGTTTCGCGGCCGTGGTGCCGCTGTCCCGCGCGTTCGGCGGATGGCAGTGGGCCGTGGCCGTGTGGGCCGTCCTCGCGCCCGCCGCGATCCTCGCGCTGCTCTGGGGTCCCACGCTGCCGGTGCCCGACCGCGGCCCATCGGCCGCTCGGCATCCCCTCGCCACCCTGCGCCGCACGGAAACCGTCGGCCTGGCCGTATTCTTCGGTCTCCAAGCCCTGGTCGCGTTCGTCGTGATCGGCTGGCTCCCAACGATTCTCGCCGATGCCGGAGTGGGGAAGCAGGCGGCGGGCGCGTACCTCGCCGTGCTCACCTGCCTCGGCGTGCCGATCAGCCTGGTGGTGTCGCCCCTGGTGGCCCGGTCGGCGCGCCCGAGCCGCTGGCTCGCCGGATTCAGCGCCTGCACGGTGCTGGGCGTGCTGGCCTTCCTGGTCGCACCGGCCGCCGCGCCGCTGCCGTGGTCGCTGATCCTCGGCGTCGGCCTCGCCGTGTTCTCACCCGCCCTCGCCGTCGTCACCGTCCGCGCGGCGGCGCACGAGGCGATCGGGGTGTCCAGCGCCGTGCAGGGCGTGGGGTACGTGATCGCCGCGCTCGGCCCCTTCGCCGTCGGCCTGTTCCGTGAACTGAGCGCCGGGTGGACGCTGCCGCTGGCCGTGCTGCTCGCCATCGCCGTCGCGCAGCTGGTGGTGGGTCTCACCCGCACCGATCCCGTATCCCCGCAGGACGAAAGGCGTGACCATGTCGGCTGAGACGACCCTGAAAGCGGTCTGGGATCTGCTCGACGACCGCAGCCATCACATCGAGTTCAACGGCCACCTCACCAACCATGTCAAACACGCGGTGGTCGCCTTGGCCGCCATCGGCGCACCCGAACGCGTTATCCGCGACTACTACACCGCCTACGCCGAACTGACCCCCTACGGCTTCCCACTGGAACCCCGCCGGGACTCGACGCAGACCATCGACGCCGGGAACTGGCGCGAATTCCTCGGCGAGCGTAAGCATTTCACCGCCTACTGCGCGTTCTTCGACGCGGAGGTCGAGCGGCTCGGCCTGTCCGGCGCGGTCGCCGCCTACGCCCCGGAACTGCTCGGCGGCTGGATCGGCGCGTTCACCCACGCCGCGATCCACCTCGGCTGGGCGGTGTGGGCGAAACATCCCGGCATGACCGCCGAAGCCCTTGCCTACCTGGCCTTCTCGTTCGTACGCGTGGTCGACGGCGAGCGTCCCGCCGGATCGGGGGAGGACCCGCTGGACTCGTTGATCCGGTTGAGCGAGAGCTGGGCCGGGGACGCCGCCTTCCGGAAGGCCGTGGAGACGGTCATCGACGACACCGACGCGTTCACCGAACTGCATCCGGAACTGAACCGCTCCGGATTGCAGGCGCGGGTCGCGGCGGTCGCGATCACCGGCATCGCCGAACTGGTGGACTCCCCGCACTGGATCCGCACCCTGCCGAACGCCGAACGGCGCGAACGGGTCCGGCGCGCGGTGACGCTGCTGTACCTCGCGCAGCCGGGGGACTTCGTGGTGCTGCACCTGATCACCTCGCTGTTCGCCCTCGAGGTCGTGCTCGACTCCACGGCGTCCGAGGATCTGGCCGCGCGCGTGTACGACCTGTACTGGGCCGGGGCCCGCATCATCACCGCCGCCGAACGCAAGATCCCCGCCCCCGCCAAGCTGCGCGAACTCGCCCACCTGTTCGCCGACCGCGAGGGCGACCGCACCCGCGCCGCACACGACGACCTCGAGGTCAGCGCGCGCCGCGCCTGGCTCGAGGACGAGGAACACAACCCCAAACTCGTCTTCGTGCTGCGCTCCTGGTGGGAGGAGGACCCGTGGGCCGGATACCGCCACGCCGCGGGTCAATTCACCCGCACCCCCGACCTCCCGCCGAGCTTCGATCTGCCGCCCACCGAATGACAGAACAGGACCCCTCCGTGACCGACGTGATCGCCCCCGACCTCCAGGAACAGCTGCGCAAACGGTACGGCGCGGCCGCACCCGACGCGACCGGATACGTCAATCCCACCCTGGAGGTGCTGCTGCGGCATCGCACCGTGCGGCACTTCCTGCCCGGCGAGATCGGCGAGACCGAACTGGCGTTGATCATCGCCGCCGCCCAGTCCGCGTCCACCTCGGCGAACTTCCAGTTCACCAGCGTGGTGGTGATCGACGACCCCGCCGCGCGGGCGCGGCTCGCCGAACTCGCGGGCGGGCAGCGGCTGGTGACCGACGCCGCGATCTTCCTGGTGTGGGTGGCGGACTGGTCGCGCAATATCGCCCTCGCCCGCGCCAACGGGCACGGCATCGAGGCCACCGCCTACCTCGACAGCACGGTCTCGAGCATCGTGGACGTCACGCTGTCGGCGCAGAACGCCGCCGTCGCCGCCGAATCACTCGGCTACGGAATCACTTTCGTGGGCGCGCTGCGCAACAATATCGACGCCGTCATCGAGCTGCTGCGGCTGCCGGAGTGGACCTTCCCCGTCTACGGCCTGGCCATCGGCATCCCCGACCCCGCCGACCCGGCCGACGTCAAACCCCGGTACGGGCAGAGCGTGGTGGTGCATCGCAACACCTACTCCGCCCCCGCCGAGGCCGACGTCACCGACTATCTCGACCGCATCAACGCCTACTACCGCGAACAGGAACTGCCCGAGGACTGGGTCCGCAACCGCCTGGCGGGCCGCATCTCCACCAAGGAGAGCCTGCACGGCCGCCAGGGGATCCGGAACACCTTCCACCGCCAGGGTTTCGAGCTGCGGTAGCCGCGTCAGCGATGCAGCCAGGCGTCGAAGAACTGCAACCGGGCCGACGCCTCGAACTTCAGATCCGACACCGCGCCCGCCACACCGATCGCCTGCGACAGCTCGATCGTCGGGACCCACAACCCGTTGTCGAGCACCAGCCGCTGCGCGGTGCCGATGAGCTGGGCGCGGGCGGCGGTGTCGGTGGTCTGCAACTCGGCCGCGAGCGCCTGGTCCAGGTCCGGGATCGGACCGCGACCGCCGTAGTTCTGGCCGTCCAGCCCGAACGTGGTGCGCAGGATGTCGCCGTCGGCGCGGGTGGTGTTGTAGTAGAGCGCGTCGAAGTCCCGATTGCGTTGGCGCGCGGTGTAATCCGCGTCGGCGGCCGGTTCGAGCCGGACCTCGACGCCGACCTTGCGCAACTGCTGCTGCACCAGTTCGAGGATCGCCTGGTTCCCGGCGAACGCGCGGGAGAACAGGATCGCGAACGACAGCCGCGTGCCGTCCTTCACCCGGATGCCGTCCGCGCCCGGCGCCCAGCCCGCTTGGTCGAGGATGCGCCGCGCGGCGTCGGCGTCGTATCCGAGCTGCGCGGAAAGATCCACGTAGGCAGGGGTTTTCGAGGCCAGCGAGCTGGTCGCGGGCCGGAACTGCGGACCGAGTACGGTATCGACCAGTTCCTTGCGGTCGATGGCCGGGCGCAGCGCCGCGCGCACCGCCGCGTCGCGCAGCGGACCGCGCGTCAGATTCGGCTGAATGCCGAACGGCACACCGGGATTCGACGTGACCTGCACCCGGCCTCCGGCCGCCTCGATCTGCGGGGCGTCCTGCGGCAGCGCGTCGCTCACCGCGTCCAGCTGACCCGACGCCAGACTGCCCGACCGTACGCCCGACTCGGGCACCACGCGGAACTCGATCCGATCCAGATACGCCTCACCCTGATGCGCGAAAACGGCCGAGCCCCAGGCATATCCGGTCCGCTTGGTGACGGTGGCGGACGCGCCCTGGCGGTATTCGGTGTACACGAACGGGCCGCTGCCGATCACCTCGCCCTGGCAGCGCTGCTCGGGTGACTTCTCGGTGGTCGCGTCGGACACGATGCCCAGTTGCGGGGTGGAGACCGCTTGCAGGAACTGGGCATTCGGCCGGTCGAAGTCCACGCGGGCGGTGGTGGGGTCCACGACCGTGGTGCCGGTGTATCCGGCGAGGTAGCTGGCGGGCAGGGGCGCCTTGGCGCCGGTGATGGTCCGCAGGACGGCGTCGAAGTTCTTCTGCACCGAGCTCGCGGTCAGCGGCGTGCCGTCGCTGAACGTCACGCCCGGGCGCAGGTGGAAGGTGAAACTCTTCGCGTCCGGGGTTACCTCCCAGCTCTGCGCGAGCCACGGCCGGATCTCACCGGTCGCCGGATCCTGATCGGTCAGCGAATCCACGATCTGCCGGGTGACGTACAGGGTCTGATTGGTCTGCGACTGGGCGGGATCGGCGCAGGTCGGGGCGAGCGACAAGCCGTAGCGCAGCACCCCGCCCGGGCGCGGCGGGCCCGCCGTGTCACCGCCGGGGGTATCGCCGCCGCAGCCCGCGGCAAGCAGCGCGAGGGTGGCGACGAGGCCGCCCGACACACCCCGCCGAACTCGGCGGGCGCGGGACGGTGCGAATTGTCTCTGATTTCTCCAGGGCCGGAACACCTTCGGTGACGGTAGGCGACCGGCACGGCACTGTCTGCCGTCCCGCTCGGCCTGAGTTCAATCCTTGAACACGCAGAACTCGTTGCCCTCCGGATCGGCCAGCACATCCCAGCGGATATCGCCGCCGCGGGCGCGCAGCAGGGTCGCGCCCGCCGCGAGGAGTTCGTTCGTATCGCCCCACAGATCGAAATGCATCCGGTTCTTCACCGTCTTGGGCTCGGGCACGGGATTGATCCAGATGAGTGGACCCTTGCCGGTCGGATCGGCGATGGCGATCGGGTCGGCGGGGTCGCGCTCCGGCTCGCGGCGCACATACCCCAGCGCCGCGCACCACCAGTCGGCCAGGCGTCGATGGTCGGTGGCGTCGAGACACAGATCCTTGAACACGGCGGGCATGTCCCCATCTTGGCCGATCGGCGGATGCGACTTTTCGTCGTGTCGGGCAACCTGGTGGTTAATCTCGGTCTAGGGTGCGGTTTGTGGACTTAGCGCTCGAATGGGACAGGCACCCGGGCACCGGGTTGCGACTGGCCTGCGAGCTCGCCGGCATGGCCGGGGAGCCCGAGCTCGAGGACATCGCACCGGCCGACGGGGACTCCGAACTGGTGGGGATCGTCGCCGCGCGGCGGGGCGGCGAGCTGGCCGGATGGGCCGAGATCCGGCACGACCGGGCGGGCCGGGCGCGCGCGGAGGTGGTGTACGCCGCCCGCTACGTGCGCCGAATTCGCTTGGGCCACCACGACTTCGAGGCCGCCACCGGCGAGGAGGAAGCGGTCGTGCGCACGCTGATCGCCGGGGCCGCCCAGCAGTCCCGGGTCGCGGGCCTGTGCCAACTCTCCTGGGAGGGCCCCGACGTCGGCCCCGAGGGCCTGGCCGCCGTCGCCCTCGGCGCCCGCATGACCGGCGAATACGCCCGCCTGTGGACCGCCGAACCCCGCAGCTGGACCGTCCCGCCCGCCCTGCACTCCGCCTGCCCCCTCGACTGCGTCCTGCAAGCCCTCGCCGAATCCGCCGACCCCCTCGGCCAGGTCATGGTCGTCGCCCTCCCCAGCACCGACACCCTCAACCCCGTCGCCACCCTCGCCACCACCATCGTCGGCAGCGAGGCCTACGTCGACGTCCGCCAAGGACTCTCCTACCGCATCGGCGATATCCGCATGCTCGCCTCCCTCATCGGCGCCCTGATCGGCGAACTCCACGACGAACTCCCCCACGTGCTGGTCCTGCGCGTCTTCGAACCCGACGACGCCCTGGCCCGTTCGGCGCTGACGCTCGCGGGGCTCGACATAGCCGCCCGCTTCCACCGCTACGTCCTACCCCTCGGCTGAATCCGGCCCACTTGTCGGGCCGCCACCGGCACGGCATTGCCGAAGCGCGACCCGCCCTGCACAGTCGTCGTGGATGTGATGATCTACAGGTGGCAGCGTGGACCTTGATCCTTCAGTCGTGCGTCGGCGTACTCACGGTCGCGGGCAGCTTTCTCGCGGTTCGCCTCGGGGCCCGGGAGAGCGAGTATCGATCTCGGCGTGAGGAGTGGTGGCGGCGGTATTCGTGGGCGGTCGACTCCCTCAACTCCGAGGACAGGTTGAAGTCCGCGGCCGGGCGCGCGACGCTCGAAAGCCTTTATTCCGCGAGCCTGGCGGGTGATCTCGAGCGATCGGTCGTCATCGAGACGATGTGGACCGCGGTGGGCGCGTCGCGTCCGGCGGATTCCTACGAAAACCGTGTTACGGATCGTTACTGGTACCCCTATGACTCTCAGGCTCGCATCGCCCGCTTCCTGGTGCACAACGACGAGCGGGCGGCGCGCAGCGGTCAGCTGCGCGAATTGGCGCGCCGTGAGGCGAGGCTGGGCCGAATGTTCGACGCGAGCGAACAGTTGAGGGCACACGAAGCGTTCGATTTCGTGGAGATCAGACCCTTCGGCGGCGTATTCGAGATCTGGGTGATCTATTACCTGCCCGCCCCGTCCAGTGCGGCCGATATCGCCGGTTTGGTGCGGAAGCTGTTCCCAGGCCAGCGTTTTCGGCTGGCTCAACTCGACAAGATTCCCCTGTCGAGTGTCGGAAAGTTGAAGGAGAGCGTCCTGGCCAGCTGTCCCATCGCCCCGGAGTCGCCCCGATGACTCGGCATCGACCCTTTCCCGGGTCGACCGGCGGACAGATGCGTGCGGGCGCTCTGGCTATGTTCTGGCACTCGGGCGAACTTTCCCGGTTGTCATCGGCGTCGAAGCGTGCCGTACTCCGGCTGGGTCTTACTGCTCGGTGCGTTGCGAAAGGTATTGCCGCAGTTGGGCGGAGCCGTCGAGCATGGCCAGGGAGCGGGCGGTGAGTTCGGTGCGGCGGCGGGTGAGGGCGGTGTGCAGGGCGGCGGTGCTGCCGGTGCGGCGCAGGCCGTCGAGGACCGGGCGGATGCGGTCGAAGGGGTGGTTGCCGCGGCGGAGGACGGCGACCACATGGGCGTCGCGGATGTCGGCGGCGTCGAAAGTCCGGTAGCCGGAAACGGATTCGCGGGCGGGGGAGAGCAGGCCCTCGGCCTCCCAGACGCGCAGGGCCGAGGTGCGCACGCCCAGGCGGGCGGCGACTTCTCCGATGCGCAGACCGGAGCGCGGCAGCGGGCCGGGTTCCCCGGTCGCTCCCGTGCGCGAAGGCTTCTCGCTCATGACCTGGTCGAGGGCGGCGGCCGTGGCGTCGACGGCCCGGCGCTGCTCGTGCAGCGCGGCGTGGGCGGAATCGATGAGGGCCAGCGCGGCGGCCAGGTCGTCGCGGTGGACCTCCTGCATGATTCGGCGGGCGACGACCGGGCCGAAACCGGGGGTCAGGGCCTGGTAGGTGCGCAGCGCGGCGGCGTGCGGGGGGCCGAAGCGGCGGTAGCCGTTGGCCGTTCGGACGACCGGGGGAAGGATCGCGGCGTCGACGTAGTTGCGGATCTGCTGGGTGGAGACGCCCGCGAGGCGCGCGAGGTCGATCGGGCGCCACTCCTCGGCGTGGCGACTCACCGGGGGGCTCGTTCGCGGGACGTGCGGTTGATCGTCGTCAATGTCGTTGTGTACCTTGGCAAGCCGATGCTCGGAATGTCCTGGGGAACGGGCGCGACGCTTGTGATGTATGTCACAATTCGATAGCTTCCCGGAACATCTTACTGCAAACGCTTTCCATGATCTTTGCTCATTCTTTACGATTATGGGCGGCCCTCGCTCGGAGGGCGTTTCGGAAGCTCCACCGCAGTACCGCCCTGTTCGATGCCAGTACATGTTCCACCGATGAACCGAACCGCGTCCCGGTTCGGCGAAGGAGAAATATGTCCACCGACACCGACCCGGCCCGACGGACCTCGCTTCCCGGTCTCGCCGTCGTGCTTCGTCACGATCTTCCCGCCTCCGTGGTGGTCTTCCTCGTCGCCCTACCGCTATCCATCGGCGTCGCCGTGGCGGCGGGCGCGCCCGTGCCCGCGGGCCTGATAGCGGCGGTGGTGGGCGGCCTCGTGGCCGGGCTGCTCGGCGGCTCGTCGCTCCAGGTCAGCGGCCCCACCGCGAGCCTGACCGTGGTGGTCGCCGAGAGCATCCACCAATTCGGCTGGCAGGCAACCTGTTTCATCACCCTCGGCGCGGGGGTGTTGCAGATACTGTTCGGCCTCGGACGGCTGGGCCGCGGCGCGCTGGCCATCGCCCCCGTGGTCGTGCACGGCATGCTCGCCGGAATCGGCGTTGTCATCGCGCTGCAACAACTGCACGTCCTGCTGGGCGGCCAGTCGCTGAGCTCCTCGTGGCAGAGCATCGTGCAGCTGCCGCATCAGCTGATGTCGGTCAAGAGCGGCGACGCCGCGATCGGCGTGCTGGTCATCGCCATCATGCTCGGCTGGCGCTACGCGCCCACGAAACTCCGGCAGGTGCCCGCGCCCCTCGTCGCCGTGGTGGCCGCGACCGGACTCGCGATGGTCGTCCCCGTCAGCGTGCAGCGAATCACCTTGCACGGCAGCCTGTTCAGCGACTTCGCCCTGCCGAGCCTGCCGCACGGCGGCTGGGGCGCGATCGGCCTGACCATGATCACCATCGCCCTGATCGCCAGCGTCGAGACCCTCCTGTCGGCCGTCGCGGTCGACCGGATGCGCCCCGACCGCCGCACCAACCTCGACCGCGAACTCATGGGCCAGGGCGTCGCCAACATGACCTGCGGCCTGCTCGGCGGTATGCCGATCGCGGCGGTCATCGTCCGCAGCGTCACCAACGCCAAGGCCGGGGCCCGCACCAAGGCGTCGACCATGCTGCACGGCGTGTGGATGCTGCTGTTCGCGGTGATCCTCGTCGGCATCGTGCAGCAGATCCCCAAGGCCGCGCTGGCCGGACTGCTCATCGTCATCGGCATGGGCCTGGTCAAACTCGCCCACATCCGCCTCGCCCGCCGCACGGGCGACCTGTTCGTCTACGCCGCAACGGTTCTCGTGGTGATCTTCGGGAATCTGTTGCTGGGCATGCTCGTCGGCCTGGTGCTGGCGTTCGCGCTGTTGCTGTGGCGGGTCGTACGCGTGGTGATCGCGGCCGAACCGGTCGACGGGAACCGCTGGCTGGTCACCATCGACGGCACCTGCACCTTCCTCGCCGTCCCGCGCCTGAGCGCCGCGCTGGCCGAGGTGCCCGCCACCGCCTCGGTGGTGGTCGAGATGACGGTGGACTTCATCGACCACGCCGCCTCCGACATCCTCCACGAATGGGCCGACCAACACCGAAACGGCGGCGGCGCAGTCGAATTCGTGGAAATGGGCGCGGCCCGCATCGCCGACCTCGCCGCCGGACCGCCCGCCCGCGGCCACGCCCGCCGCATGCTCAACGACACGCTCGCCCCCTGGCGGCGCACCCACGGCGATTCGGTCGCCGCCGGTGTGGCGCTGTACCACCGCGGCCACGCGCACGTCGTGCGCCCGCACCTCGGTGAGCTACGGGACGGGCAGAACCCCGATGCGTTCTTCCTGACCTGCTCGGATTCCCGCATCGTGCCGAATGTGATCACGAGTAGTGGGCCGGGTGACCTGTTCACGGTTCGCAATATCGGGAATCTCATCCCGGCCGACGGACGGGACACGTCGGTGGAGGCCGCGTTGGTATACGCGTTGGACAAGCTGGATGTGCGGACGGTGGTGGTGTGCGGGCATTCCGGCTGTGGCGCGATGGGAGCGCTGTACCACGGTGACGAGACCGGCTCCGGTCTGGCCGAGTGGCTCGCCCACGGCACGCCCGCGCTGGATCGGTTCCGGCAAGGGCATCCGGTGGCCCGTGCCGCGGCGGAGGCGGGGTTCGGGGAGGTGGATCAGCTGGGCATGGTGAATGTGGCGGTCCAATTGGAAACGCTCGCAGGGCATCCGGTGGCTGGTCCGGCGATTGTCGAGCGGGGGGTGGTGTTGTCGGGGTTGTTCTTCGATATCGCCACCGCGCGGGTGATCGAGATTCGGGTGGATGGGATCGGTGAAATCGACGGTCGGGGAACGGGTTCGGGGGCGGGGGAGGTGGGGAGGGCGGTTCCGGCATTGCCGGTTTAGGGGAGGGGGATGGGGAGAGCGGGCGCGCTTCGGGAAGGTCTGGAGCGCGCCCGCTTCGGTGCCGAGACCGCGCACGCGGAAATCGCCCTCATAAACAGGTCACATGCCGGACACTGATGAAGCGGGTTGATTGATGCCGAACTCGGGGCGTATCCGTACCCTCTTGTTCGACCACAGCGACCCGCACAGTGACGACAAGGGAGTGCCAGCATGGGAGATCTTCGGCCCTACACAACGGCGGAACTCGAGCAGATCGCCCGCGACCAGCAAGACCCGAAATGGCTCGAATGGGTCGCGGATGAGCTGATGGAGGCCCAGCTCCGCAAATTCTTCACGGAGACGGTTCCGAATATGCCGGAAAATCCTTGGTCGGCCGAGGGATTGGACCGCGCCGAGAGTGAGATACTCGCACGCTTCGCCACGATGGATGATGTTGACCGTCCTGAAAATCGTGACGTGGCCGATCAGTTCACCAGGTTCATCGGCGAGGTGTTCCGCCGAAACTTCGAGGGCGGCTGGTATAACGTCCCAGGCATGAGCGGTGAGCGGTATCCAGATTTCGGACCGGTGATCCGGGATGAATGGACCGATGCGTATCTGGATACGGCAAATCTGGTGACCGCGACCGTGCATCGGCAATGGCGAGATTTTCTTTCCGGAATATTCTTCAACAGCCAGCGGACATATCAAGAATGGGTGGCAGCGGGAAGGCCGCCCATGAATGAGTGGCTCAAAGGCTGAGCGCTCGCCTTCGTAGGGCCAGGGGGGAATCATGGCGTATGAATGGAACGACCGTTTTGAACAGTACTATCGCCGGTATGTAGGCGAAAAATGGATGCGGGGCTTGAGCGCCCGCGACCGGCAGGGGTACCGCGAAGCGAGAGCTAAATGGGCCAGGGCGCGGGAGGTCGGCAACCGGTTCCGGGATGGCATGGCGGCTCTCCGGAACCAGACACCCGAGCTCGGGTACCAGAAAGAGGTACGAATCAAGGACGGCCGCGATGTACGCGTGCATGACATATTCAATGCGAAGGCCCAGAGTGCGCACGAGTACAAGGCCGGTCGAGTCGACAAGGAGAGGGCCCTTCCGCAGCTCGAAAAAGATGCTCGATTTATGGATCGAGGTGGACTCGTCGAATGGACTATTGTTCAGGGTGCACGAGTGGACAAGGAGGTTCAAGAGAAGATTCGGGAGCTGCAATCGCGATACCCCCGACAGTTCAAGCTTCAGGAAGTAACCCGTGAACAACTCCGGGTAGCGCTCACAGTCGGTAAGCACCTCGAAAAGCAGCGACTGGTGAAAGAGAAGGAGGCCAGGGCATTCGAAAGGGCAACGGAAGAGAGGCGAAGGCAAGCCGAGAAGGTGAAAGAGCTGGAAAAGCGAAAAGAAGCTCTTGCTCGGACGGTCGCGGAGAAGACCCGGCAACTCGCCATCGCGGAGGAACAATCACTCGCCATTGATGTCGGCGATGTGAGCCGAACACACAAATCGGTGACCAAGGAACTTCGGTCCATTCGCAAGGCTGAGCGTTCTCACGCGAAAGCCATGCTGCGAGACATGGGCTTGAACGGCGAACAAGCGAAGGTGATGGAGGAGGTTCTTGCGCGCGGTCGCGAGAATCAGCGCCGGGAACTCACTCGAGGTATCGAGGCGATGGGGAAGGCGGCCGAGCGTGAAGCGCGAGCCCAAGCGGCGCGGGAGGCCGCATCGCGGTGGCAGCGGCAGCAATTGGAGCTGGCGAAGCAACGCGGCTACGCGCCCGAGTTGCGCGGCATCATGGAATTGATGAACCAGGGCAGGCCCGCGCCCGGAATACCGTTGCCCGGCGCACCGGTTCAGGCTCCCGAGGTCGTACGCGACGGCCGCGCGAAGCAGCATGCCCTGAACTCGAGCGGAGACGTGGGCTCGAACCGCGAGGGTTGTAAGGGATCAGCGAAATGAGCTATGCCGCAAAAAGTTTCGCGTCAGACTCGAAGGCCCGAGAGATTCCGGCCTTGCCGCTGTAACCATCGCGCTCTCCCAACCGATGCGTTCAGCAGAACATTCGGCGGGGAGGGCAATTGCAGACGCTCGGGGAAGACGTAACCGAGGTGGCGTCGGCGGTATTCGATCAGCCGGAGTTCCGGCATTACGCGAGTCATCGGGACCTGCTCACGAAGCGGCTGCTGGAGTCGCAGACGGACATCTCCCGCGGAGTCTGGGTGCCTCGGTCCCAACTGGGGATCGCGGAAGAACAGGCTGAGGAGCTATCCCTTGTCGTGCGGCGCAGGGACCGGGCGCGCGCGATCTTCGTCATTCTCGGTGTCGGCACCGGGTTCCTGGCAGTCCTGATGTTGCTCCCGAGAGCGACTCTCGCGCAGTGGATTCACCTCGACGCGGGCAGTTGGTTTCTCCGGAACCTCGCCGCTTTGGGGACAGTGTCGGGAGCGACGGCCACGATCGTGAACGCCGTGCTGTTATGGCTGATGAGTCGGTGGATCCCGAGAATCAGACAGCTGACGGAGGACCTGCCGCTCGCCCGAAGTACTTACCATCGCGCATTGGAAACGGCTGTCCAGGAACATATTTCGAGAGCGATCAATACCGAACTCGGTCCGAGCGGAATCGTCCTGTTCCCCACCCACGCCCCCCGGCTGGTCGAACTCGACAGCTCCCAGATCACCCCCTCGCGCACCACCGACTACGTCCGCGAGTTCATCACCGAACACGAGTCGTCGGCGATCGGGCTCGCGGGCGCACGCGGCTCCGGCAAATCGACCGTCATGCGAGCGCTGCGCGCAGACCGGAAACTAGGCTTGGTCCCCATCATCCCGAGTCCGGTGCGCTACGACACGGGCGAGTTCGTGCGTCTGCTGCTCACCGAGATCGCCGCCGAAATCGGTGGCATACAATCGTTTTCCGCGCTGCGCCGCTGGACCAGGGGAGTGGTCGCCGCACCGTCATCCGCGCTGCTCGCCCTGTTCGTCACGGGACTGATCTGGTCGTGTTCAGCCCCTTGCGCAGCGACTGGGCGCGGGACTTCGGGTTCCTTCCCGACCCGCTCACCTTGTTCGGCATCGCCATGTGGGCGGTGGTGGCCCTCATCGGGCTACTCAAACTCGCCGACGCCTCCGACCGCCGCACGATCGACCCCGATGTGCGCCTTGCCCGTGAACTCCTGCAAGACCTTCAATGGGAGACCGAGCGCGGGACAACCGCCAAGGGAACCGTCAAACTCCGCTCCACGCTGGAGGCCGGGGCCGAACGCACTCTCAAACTCAAACGCCGCGCCCTCACCCGCGCCGACCTGGTCACGAACCTGCGCAAACTCCTGACCCTGTTCGGCGACAACGACCGCGGCCAACGCCTGATCGTCTGCATAGACGAACTCGACAAGATCGACAGCGTCGAACACCTCGTCGAGATCGTCAACGAACTCAAAGACCTGTTCCACATGCGCCGAGTGCATTTCGTCGTCGCGGTCTCCACCGACGCCCTCGCCTCGTTCGAAAAACGTGGCCTCGATCGTCGCGACGCCTTCGATTCGGCACTCGACACCATCGTGCACACCGAACCGCTCACCCTGCCGGAGTCTGGCGCCGTAATCGCCTCTCGCGCACCGGGTTTCGCGCCGGTGATCGCCATGTTCTGTCATGCCTGGTCGGGTGGGCTTGCACGCGACCTGCTGCGCGCTGCCCGGGCGGTGGTCGAACGGCAGCGCCGAAGCTCCGACGGGCCGCTGAGCCTGGTGCAATTCGTCACCGAGCTGGTGTGCTCGGATCTGGACGCGGCGATCCGCGCCTCGATGCGTTCCTTGGAACCCGGTGACTCGCAACTGAATTCGCTGTGGCTGCTGCACGAGTGCGTCGAACGAGAACGCCTCGGCGGAGATGCCGCCCGGATCACGTTCGACCCGGGCGGAACACCGACCTTCGGCACCCCAATTCTCCAAGCGCTGCACGCGAAGACACTGCTGGGCCTGTCGCTGCTGGGACTCGCGCGGTCCGCCCAGACCCTGCCGTTCTGGGACGACACGAGCGCGGAGATCGCCGTCCTGAAACAGCGTCTGACAGACCACGCCACGGCGATGGGCGCCATCGACGCGCCCCGGCCCGCCCGTGCGGCGGCCCTCGCCGCCGCTTTGACGGACCCGTTGCCGATCGTGGTCCCGTGACGGTCCTGATCAGATCGCCGAAATCAGTGCGCTGGAATCACTTTTGCTCAACGCCGTGCGTCGCAGCTCGGTGAGGACCATCTTGTAGCGATCGACCTCCGCGGAGCGTTCCAGGTAGAGGGTGCCGGTGAATTCCTCGATACAGACGATCGGGGGTTCGTTCATCCGGCAGTGGGGGAGGATCGGGAATTCCAGCAGGGAGAAGGACCCGACGAGCGCACCGATGCGGCTACGGGCATCGAAGGGGACGACTCGCAGGGAGACGTTCGGGCGCTGCCCGATCTCGGCGAGATGCTGGCGCTGCTCGTCCATCACCGCCGGGCCGCCCCACACCTCGCGCAGCGCGGCCTCGGAAAGGATGATTTCCGTGGTGAAGGACGGATCATCCAGCGACCGTTGCTGTTTCGCGGCACGTTCGAGGCGCTCCTCGATCAATTCCTTGGGCGAATTGGGGTTTTCGGTCCAGGCGACGGCACGGCGGTAGTCGGCCGTCCGGACGATCGGGGGCAGCACCATGGCCTGCCAGGTGGTGAGGCGTTGCGCGGCATCGAGAAGCATGGTGTCCGGGGTGAATTCGTCGACGGTGTGGTCCATATCGGCCCGCCACCAGCCGCCGCCCTGCTTGGCGGTGATGCGAACCTCCCGTGCCATGGCGAGAATCGTCCGACGATCGTCATCGGACACGCCGTAGTGGTCGCACAGGGCGTTCATGCACAGGTCGCTCGCGGACCGGACCGAGAGCCCGTCCTCGAGCCGCCCCATGGTCTGCGGCGAGATGCCGAGTATCCGGGCCGCCTGAAATTGGCTGACCTCGGCGGCTTTCCGCAATTTCTGCAATTCTCGGCCGAGCGCGCGCCGCGCCAGAGTCGAACCTTCTGCGGGCATTTCTGTACTCCTCACTTTTCGATGGGGGATCCGACGCAGGTCCAGAAGTCGTGCCGTACCGCGTCCCACAGGCGGGTCAGGTGGGGGTAGCGGTCGCGGGCTTCGGAGAGGTCAGGGCGGGTTTCTGTGAAACGGATGGGGGATTCGTCGGGCGATGGGCGCACGGAGAGGATTCCTATTGTGCGGTGGGCGAATTGCCATTCGGCCTCCGCCCCTGCGCATTTCGTGCGATGAATTCCTCCGATGCCGTCCACTGATTCACCCCTGCCGTCCGGAATTGGTCTGGTTAGTAATCGGCTGTGCTGGAACCCCTTGGCCTCCAGCAGGATTGGTGTGTCGCCTTGAGCTGCTGGTGCTCCAAGTAGACATCAAATCAGGCCGTAAGGGCCATCCGAATCAGCCTTTTCGACGAAGATACTTCGGAGGCAGTTATCCACCGGTCCAGAACAAGTAGGTCCACTAAAAGCGGTCCGTAGTGGACCGCTCCAAAAAGAGAGGCAGTGTAATGACGAGTGGCTCAGCACTTCCGCGACGTGCGCTCGGCCGGAAACTCCGTGCCCTGAGACAGAAGGCGGACAAGAGTCGGTTGGCCGCGGCTCTTGCCATCGAGGTTTCGAAGCAGACCATCGGGCGTTTGGAGGATGGGGACCCCGTCCGCGTCAGCACCTCGCAGTACCGAGATCTGCTCACCTTCTACGACGCCGACGATGAGGCCCGCAGCGAGGCCATGGTGTTGGTCGAGGAGGTGAAGGCTGAGAAGGGCAACTCCGGTGTGTACTGGCGGCACTACGCCTACGACGAATCTCGGCAGTTCCTGCACTTTTGGAGCCTCGAGCAGGCAGCAGAGCAAGTGACCGCTTTCAAATTGACGTTGTTGCCGGGCGTGCTCCAAACTCCCGACTACCGCCGGTGGATCATGCGGACCTCCGCCCCAGACTTGCCCGAATCCAATGCCCGACAGCAACTCGAACTCATCGCCACGCGACGGCAGCGCCTAGGGCGTGTCCTGTAAGTGGTTGTGTGGGTTTGGGTGAGTCGATGTGCTGGTTGTGTTAACGGTGTGGGGTGGTTGGTCGAGGTGAAGT
>NZ_JBSFPI010000040.1:0-35040 GCF_053588115.1 Nocardia sp. NPDC003482 | reverse complement strand
TACCCGCTACGCCAAACGAGCCGCCTACTACCAGGCCGAACTCACCATCGCCGCCATCATCCTCTGGCTGCGATGACTTACAGGACACGTCCTAGGACAATGGCCGCGTCCCGAGCCCGGGACGCGCGCCTACGACAACGGCCGCGCCTCGATCCGGGGACGCGGCCGCCGCGCGCGCCTACGACAACGGCCGCGTCCCGATTCCCGGGACGCGGCCGTGGCGTGTGTTCAGCGGTTGAGGCGGGAACGGGCGTTGTCGGCCAGCTCCTCGGTGCGCGACTGGGCCCGATCGGCCAGCTTCGCACTCCGCTTCTTGGCCTTGTCCGCGAGTTCGGCGCTGCGGTTCTGCGCCTTGTCGGCCAGCTTCGCGCTGCGGTTCTGCGCCTTGTCGACGATCTTGGTGCCGCGCGTCTCGGCCTTGTCGGCGAGCTTGGCGGCGCGGGCCTCGGCCTTGTCGGCCAGTTTGGCCGCGCGCTTGCGGGCCTTGCCCGACAATTCCGCGCCGCGGTCGGCGAGGTCGGAGCCCCGGGCGCGGTCGGCCAGTTCCGAGCCGCGGTCCTGGGCGAGTTCGGCGAGCCGGGCGGCGCGCTGGCGGGCGGCCTCGGCGACCTCGGGTCCGCGATCGGCGGCGATATCGATGAGCCGCGACCCGCGCTGGCGGGCGGCCTCGGCCAGTTCCGGCCCGCGATCCTGGGCGACCTCGACCAGATGCGCGCCGCGCTGACGGACCGTCTCGGCCCAGTCCGGGCCGCGATCCTGCACGGTCTCGACCAGTTCCGCGCCCCGATGCCGCGCGACCTCCGACAGCTCCGCGCCCCGCTCGGCCGCCGCCTCCGCGAGCTCGCGACCGCGAACGGCCTGCTGCGCCAAGCGATCTCGCAACGTGTCGCTCGACGCCGCCCCGATCGGGAGGGCGGCGGCCGCGCGACGGGCGGCCCGACGGCCCCGCCAGCCCAGCGACGGCTTGCCCTCGGTGTCGGCGGCGGCGATCATCAGCCCGCCCAACAGGCCGAGATCCTTCAGGAACGCCACGCGCTTGGCGTCGCGGCGGCCCGGATCCTGCTCGTTCCAGAAGTCCTGCTCGGTGACGGTCGCCGGAATGACGGTGGCGGCCAGCACGAACGCCGACAGTCGCGGCAGGCGGCCCAGGGCCAGCAGCACGCCCGCGCCGACCTGCGCGGCGGCATTGGCCTTGACGACCATGCCGGGGTCGGAGGGAAGTTTGGCGGCGACCTGCTCCGGCAGCTTCTGCTCACCCTGCGAGACCAGCTCGTGCGCGGCCTTGGCCCGCGGTTCGGGGTGCATCAGCGTGTCCACCCCGTCCACGACGAAGGCGGTGGCCAGCAGCGGGCGGGCCAAGCGGCGGATCAACATGTCAGAAACCCTTTCCTCGATGGCTGTCCGGCGAGTTCCCGCAGTTGTGCACACCAAACGCGGGCGTGCCCGTCGTCCTCAGGGAACGACGGTGACCGGCCAACGTCCGGCCTTGACCAACCGTACCGCCACCGACCCGACCAGCCGGTGACCCGTCTTCTCCGACGCGCCGACCACCACCGCGTCGGCCTTGAGTTCGTCGGCGGCCTCGGCCAATCCGGCATAGGGGTCGCCGCGGCGGGTCAGGAACTTCCAGCGGGTGGAGTAGACGTCCTTGACGCGTTCGGCGTGATCGTGGATCTCGCGGGCCAGATCCTCGGCCATCTCCTGGGTCACACCCTGCACATCGGCGCCGTACGCGCCCGCCATCGCCATGTACGGCTGCACGTAAACGATTGCCAGCAAGGCGTTTTGGCGACGGGCGAGACCGGCGGCGTAGGCGCACGCCCGCCACGAGGAGTCGGATCCGTCGACGCCGACCATGATCACGCGGGGCCCGTCGGTGCCCAGTTCGAAGCCCGACCCGCTCGACGTCCAATCCGGGGTGATCTCCTCCGTCACGCCGTCGAGCCTAGTTCAGCCGTAGGGTCGGGGCATGGGTGACGTTCGACGACCGATCGCCGTCATGGGCGTATCGGGTGCCGGTAAGACAACGGTCGGGGTGCGCCTGGCGGCCGCCCTCGGTGTGGAATACGCCGAGGGCGACGACTTCCATCCGCGCGCCAATATCGAGAAGATGTCCGCGGGAACCCCCCTCGACGACACCGACCGCGCCCCCTGGCTCGACGCAATCGCGGCCTGGCTGGCCACCCACCGAGACGGTGGCGTGGTCAGCTGCTCGGCGCTCAAACGCCGCTACCGAGACCGGCTGCGTGTGGCCGCGCCGAACCTGTTCGTGGTAGAGCTCGCGGTGCCCCGTGCCGAGCTTGAACGTCGATTGGTTACGCGGACAGGGCATTTCATGCGGGTGCGGATGCTGGAGTCCCAGCTCGCTGACCTCGAGCCGCGCGGCGACGACGAGGCGGGCGTCACTGTGGACGGGACGGCGGGCGTGGAGGCTGTGGTGGCGTCGGTGCGTGTGGCGTTGGGTGATCAGCCCAGATAGCGTGCGTACCAATCGGTTACGCGTCGCCACGCCTCCGCGGCGGCGGTGGGGTTGTAGCGTTGGCCGGTGTCGTTGAAGAAGGCGTGGTCCGCGCCGTCGGCGACGAAGGTGTCGTGCGGGACGCCCGCCTGCGCGAGGGCCTGCTCGGCCGCCGGGCGGGTGGCGTCCACCCGGGTGTCGAGCGCCCCGTAGATCGCCAAAACCGCTGCGGGCGTGCGGATCTCGCCACCAGCGAAGGGGCCGTAGAACGGTGTCGCCGCCGCCAGTTCGGGGACCCCGGAGGTGAGCAGCAGCCAGGTCAGGCCGCCGCCGAAGCAGAAACCCGTGGCGCCCAGCTTCTTTCCGGGCACCCGCCGCGCCAGTTCGGCGACCCCGCCCCGCAGATCGGCCACGAACCGCTCCTGCGGCGTCTTGCCCAACGCGGCGGTCGCGGCCGCGGGATCGGTGAAGGTCGCCGTGCCACCCTCCTCGGAGAGCAGATCCACCGCCAGCGCCGAATAGCCGATCCCCGCGAAGCGCCCGGTGACCGAGCGGATGAACGGCGTCAGCCCGGTGTTCTCATGGATGACCAACACCCCACCGCGCGGCTGAGCGGCCTCGGCCCACGCGCCCTGCAAGGTGCGGCCCTCCGGCCCGGCGAAGGTGACGGAACTCGACGGCACCGCGCCCGCCGCACCCGGTGGCGTGGAAGACGGTGCGGTCCCCGGCGGCATGGAAGACGGTGCGGCGCTGGAGGTTCGCGCGGGCGCGGGATTGTCGCCCCCGCACGCGGCCAACAGAGCCGACGCGGCAGTCGCCCCGAGCCCGAGCAGCCCGAGACGCCGTAGCGCCTCCCGCCGACTGAGCAGTCCCTCCGCGTGATCGGTCGCGATCTCCTCGAGAATGTAGCGCTGGAGCGGCGTCATGAGGCTCACCCTATGCCGCCTTCCGCCGCCCCGCCGGGGGAACGCGAGCCTCCCATCCACCTCCAGCTCCAGGCGCACGAACACAGCCGCACCCCTTGTTCGAATCCGCACCCCTTGCAGGGCTATACAACGGGTGCGGATCCGAATAAAGGGTGCGGCTGGGTTCGTGGACCTGGGGGTCGGCGGGCGTGGGGGAGGTCAGGTTTGGAGTTTTCGGAGTAGGTCTCGGAGGGTGCGCAGGTCGTCGGGGGGCAGGGTGGTGAGCGCGTCGGGGGCGGGGTCGGGTGTGCTCGTGCCGAGTTCGAGCATGGCGCGGCCGGCCTCGGTGAGCGAGACTCGTTTGAATCTGCGGTTGGTGCGGTCGATTTCGCGCACCACGAGGCCGCGGTCCTCGAGGTCGTTGACCGCGACGGTGGCGGCGGGGGCGTCCATGGTGGCGGTTTGCGCCAGCTCCTTGATGGTCAGCGGGCCCGAGCGCAGGCGGCGCAGGACGCGAAACCTGCTGAACGGCATGCCCGTTCGCTCCATCACGGCCCGTTTGTAGCCGTCGCGGGTGTCCTGGACCAGGTGGGTGAGCAGCCCCCAGACCTCGTCGGGGGTGGGGGAGTCATCCGGCATGGGCGGGCACCTTCTGTTCGAGCAGGGGAGCGACCCGGTCGCGCGACCGCTCGGCCCACCGGGTGTTGGCGGCCACGCCCAGGACGACGATGATCGCCGCCAGCGCGGCCAACGTCCACCACAGGCTCGCGCCGGTCAACAGCCCACACAATGCCACACCGAGACTCACGCCGACCTGCCGGCTGGTGGAGGCCACCGCCGCCGCGGCGCCCGCGCGATCGGTCGGCATCCCGCTCACCGCCGCGGTTGTGATGGGGGCGTTGACCGTGCCGAAGCCGATGCCGAAGGTGGCGAACATGATCACCAGTTCCCAGACCGGGGTGTCGGCGCGCAGCGTGGTCAGCATGACCGCGGCCGCCGCCATCAGGGTGCCCGCGGCCACCAGCGGCAGCCGAGTGCCGTGGCGACCCACCAGCCGCCCCGACAGCGGCGAGAAGATCAGCACGCCCACCGCCATCGGCAGGTACAGCAGTCCGGTGTGCACGGCCGAATAGTGCCGTGTCCCTTGCAGATACAGCGACGCGCTGAACAGGAACGCGCCCAGCCCCGCGAACGCGCACACCGCGGTCACCGTCGCCGCGCTGAACGGCACGCTGCGGAAGAAGCGCAGATCGATGAAGGGCGACCGGTGCCGCGACTCGGCGTAGAGGAATCCGGCCAGCGCCACCGCGGTCACCGCGAACACCGCCGGGCGATGCTCGATGAGCCCGAACACCAGCGTGAACATGACCGCGATCGCCAGCACCTGTCCCAGGGGGTCGATGCCGCGCGCGGTGGCCGACTTCGATTCCGGCACATACCTTGTGGTCAGCACGAGCGCGATCGCGCAGATGGGCAGATTGATCCAGAACACCGACTGCCAGCCCAACGCGTCGATGAGTCCGCCGCCGACCATCGGGCCCAGCGCGGTCGAGATGCCGACGACCGCGCCCCAGACGCCGACCGCGCGGGCGCGTTCGGCCCGGCCGGTGAAGACGGTGGTGATGATCGACATCGCCACCGGATTGAGCATCGACCCACCCAACGCCTGCACGAACCGGGCGCCGATGAGGAATTCCACGCTCGGTGCGAGGCTGCACAGCAGTGAACCGAGCGCGAAGACGCTCAACCCGATGCGGAACACCCGGCGGCGGCCGAACCGGTCGGCCGCCGCGCCCGCCAGCATGAGCAGGCTGGCCAGGGTCAGGGTGTAGATGTCGACGATCCATTGCAGCCGCGGCAGCGGCGCGTCCATCCGCGCGCGAATCGTCGGGATCGCGACATTGACGATCGTCGCGTCCATCGACGAGATCAGCAGACTCAGACAACACGTCACCAGGACGATCGTCTTGCGCCGTGCCGACAGCCCCTCAACAGTTGTAGTCACACAACGATTGTGAGACTACAACTGTTAGCTTGGCAAGCGATGTGCCGGGCGTCACTGCGAGACGGCCTCGCTCACCGCGTTCGGCCCGTTGAAGGTGCGGTCCGGAATCTGTTGCAGCTGATTGATCACGTCGTTGTCGGCCCCGTTCCCCCGGGCCGCGTCCACCAGACCGTCCCGATCGCACGGGTAATCGACCCCGCTCAGATACTTCTGCAACTGAATCGGATTCGCCATCGTGTATCTCCTCTCGCTCGGTACTCGCTCTGACGCCTGCCGAGGTACCACCCGACCCCGACCACAAACAGCCCCGGCAACCCAGCCGCACCCCTTATTCGAATCCGCACCCGTTACAGGGCTCTGGAAGGGGTGCGGATCCGAATAAAGGGTGCGGCTGGGTTCGTGAACCAGGGAAGCGATCCTGGACACAAAGGGGCGGAGGCGTGGTGTGGGGGACGCCTGGGCGGGTAGAGCGTCGGTATCCGTCGAGGAGGAAGGAGAACGGCCGTGGCACAACCCATCACCACCGCTCTCGATCAGGAACAGCAGCGCATCGCGGGCGAGGCGCTCTCGGGCACGGTGGTCGACCTGATCGACCTGAGTCTGATCGCCAAGCAGGCGCACTGGAACGTGATCGGTCAGCGATTCCGCACCGTGCACCTGGCGTTGGACGAATTGGTCGATGCCGCACGCGAATTCACCGATTCGGCGGCCGAGCGGGCCACGTCCATCGGGGTCAGCCCGGACGGCCGGGCCCGGACCGTCGCCGACACGTCCGGCGCGGAGGGCTTCCCGGCGGGCTGGCAGCGCGACGACGACGTGGTCGAGTCGATCACCACCAACCTCGCCGCCGTCATCACCCGGTTGCGGCAGCGCATCGACGCCACCGAGAAGGCCGATCCGGTCACGCAGGACCTGCTCATCGAGATCACCGCGCGGCTCGAGCAGCTGCACTGGATGTGGCAGGCGCAGCTCAAGTAAGCGCGCGCGGCGGTGCCCGGTAGCCTGCGGTCCATGACGACGGACCGCAGAGCGGGGGCACCCGCTCTCACCGTGACAGGTGAGGAAGAAGGCTACAAGCGGGGTCTGAACCCCCGTACCATCCAGATGATCGCGATCGGCGGTGCGATCGGCACCGGCCTGTTCTACGGCGCGGGCGGCGCCATCGAACAGGCCGGGCCCGCACTGATCCTGTGCTATCTCGCCGCCGGACTGGCGATCTTCGTGATCATGCGCGCCCTCGGCGAGCTGCTGACCTACCGGCCCGTTTCGGGCAGTTTCGCCGAGTACGCCAACGAATTCCTCGGCCGCTTCGCCGGATTCGCCACCGGCTGGACCTATTGGGCGGTGTGGGTGACCACCTGCATGGCCGAGATCACCGTGGCGGGCAAATACGTCAAGTACTGGTTCGCCATTCCCGAGTGGGTCACCGCGCTGGTGGTCCTCGGAATCCTGTTCGCCGCCAACCTGATCTCGGTGCGGCTGTTCGGCGAGGGCGAGTTCTGGTTCTCCGCGATCAAGGTGACCGCGATCCTCGCCATGATCCTGATCGGCGTCGGCGTGCTGATCATCGGATTCGGGCACGCGGCGCATCCGACGGTGGCCAATCTGTGGGCCGACGGAGGCGTGTTCCCGAACGGATTCGGCAAGTCGCTGTTGGCGTTGCAGATCGTCGTATTCGCTTATGTCGGAGTCGAACTCGTGGGTGTGACCGCGGGGGAGGCGGCCGAACCGCGCAAGACGCTGCGCAAGGCGATCAACTCGCTGCCGCTGCGCATCGGGCTGTTCTACGTGGGCGCGCTGCTGGTCATCATGTCGGTGGTGAGTTGGCGCGAATTCCATTCGGGGCGAAGCCCGTTCGTGGAGGTCTTCGCCCAGATCGGGATTCCGGGGGCGGCCGGGCTGATCAACTTCGTGCTGTTGACCGCGGCGCTGTCGTCGTGCAACTCCGGGATCTACTCGACCGGACGGATGCTGCGCAGCCTCGCGCTGCGGCAGGAGGCGCCCGCCGCGCTGGGCGGTCTGAGCCGCCGGCAGGTGCCGTACGCGGGGATCGTGGTGTCGGCGGCGGCCATGGTGATCGGGGTGATCGTGAATGTGATCTCGCCGGACAAGGCGTTCGGCTACATCACCTCGGTGAGCACCATGGGGATCATCTTTGTATGGGGCGTGATCCTGGTGTGCCACTTGATGTATCGGGCCAAGGTGCGGCGCGGCGAACTGCCCGCCGCGGACTACCGGCTGCCCGGCGCGCCCGTGACCCCGGTGCTGGCGCTGGCGTTCCTCGGGCTGGTGGTCGTGCTGCTGTTCTTCAGCGCCGACGGCCGGACCGCGCTCGTGGTCGGGCTGGTGTGGGCGCTGCTGGTGTGCGCGGGCTATCCGTTGGTGGACCGGTTCGTGCGGCGGCGGCGGGCGGCCTGAGTCAGGCCACCACCTTCTCCTTGATCAACTCCAGGGAGCGCACCCGGTCGTCGAGGTCGTAGATCCGGGTGTTGAGCATGACCTCGTCGGGCTCGGTGCGGCGCAGCAGATCGTCGAGCTGCCGCCGCACCGTGGCCGGGGAGCCGATCAGCTGATCCTTGCGGCGCTGGGCGACGAATTCGCGTTCCTGCGGGGTGCTCGGGAAGGACGCGGCCTGTTCGGGGGTGGGCAGCGCGGTGCGGCGGCCCAGCCGCAGTTGCAGGAAGGCCAGTTCGTTCGGGCGCGAGAGCAGGTCGGCCTGGTCGTCGGTGTCGGCGCAGACCGCGGAGACCGCGATCATGGCGTGCGGGCGGTCGAGCCGGTCGGAGGGCCGGAAGTTTTCGCGGTACAGCGCGAGCGCGGCCTCGGTGTTCTCGCCGCTGAAGTGATGGGCGAAGGCGAATCGGACGCCGAGCATTCCGGCGAGCTGCGCGCTGAAGCCGCTCGAGCCCAGCAGCCAGATCTCCGGATTCTCGCCGATGCCGGGGACCGCCACGATGCCGTCGGTGCTGTCGCCGCCGAAGTAGCGCAGCAGGGCCATGAGCTCCTGCGGGAACGATTCGGCGGAAAGACCTTCGGTGGTGCGGCGCAGCGCCAGCGCGGTCGCGCGATCGGTGCCCGGGGCACGGCCGATGCCCAGATCGATGCGGCCCGGGTGCAGCGCGTGCAGGGTGCCGAACTGTTCGGCGATCACCAGCGGGGCGTGATTGGGCAGCATGACCCCGCCCGAGCCGACGCGAATGGTCTCGGTGTTCGCGGCCAGATGGGCCAGCAGTACCGCGGGGGCGGAACTCGCGATGCCGGGCATGTTGTGGTGCTCGGCCACCCAGAATCGGGCGTAGCCGAGGCGTTCTGCTTGCCGGGCCGCTTCGGTGGTCGCGTTCAGGCCGTCGCCGACGGATTCACCGAATTGGACCGGCGCCAGGTCGAGTACGGATAGGGGGACGTCGATCATCTAGCACCTCCGTTCGGGGGGAACGCGGGAGTCGTCGGATGTATTTCGTCGGTTGTGTGTCGGTCTGGGGGCGGGGGTGTTGGTGGGTGGTGGATTCGTTTGGGTGTCAATGGGTTTCGCTGTTCGGGTGGCTGTGGAATCAGGCTCTTGCGACCGGAAGGAACGGTCAGTCCGTCATCTTTCCGCCGCGGGGTTCCAGGACGGCGTCCGGGCCGGGGGCCATGATGCTCTCGTGGCCGTTCTCGGCTCGGACTCGATAGGGTGGGGCGCCGTCGGGGCCGAGCACTGCGACGATCTCGACAACCTGCTCATGTGGGGGGAACGTGTGGCCGCGCACGATCAGTCTGTCGCCCTTCGATGCGTGCATGGGAAGCCTCCTCGTTTCGGTTGTGTGGCCTGACGGTCCGAACCGGATTTCGCCGATGTACCGAGGCCCGACGGTCAACCCGCGGTGGTTCCGGCGCCGATTGCCAGGTACGCGAGGGTGATGGTGAGCAGGAACCACCCCGCGCCCTGCCAGATGGGCCATGCCCGTCCGGCGCGCCAGGCGCGGAAGGTCGCCACGAAGGCGCCGACCGTCCCGACCAGCAGCACCAGCCCCGGCGCGCCCAAAATCATTGCGCGCGAAGCGGTATCGCAAAAGGTACTGTCCGCCCCGGCGCAGGGTTCCCGGCGCCGCGCCCACTCCTCGACCACCGCGAACACCAGCGCCGCCGCGGCCAGCACGCACACCGAATACACCACCGCCCGCCGATACAACCCCGGATCATGCCACCGCTTCTCGACATCATCGACCATCTCGATCACCTCCTCCTGCTCGGCGATACCCAGCCGCACCCCTTATTCGCATCCGCACCCGTTTCAGGGCCATACAAAGGGTGCGGATTCGAATAAAGGGTGCGGCTGGGTTGCCTAGCGAGGGGTTAGAAGAGGCCGCCGCCGGCGTGGAGGCGTTGGCCGGTGATCCAGCGGGCGTCGGGGGAGGTGAGGAAGGCGACGATGGCGGCGATGTCGTCGGGTTCGCCGAGGCGGCGGAGGGGGGTTTGGGCGGCTACCTGGTCGAGGGCGGTGGGGTCTCGATGGGTGAGGAGGGCCTCGGTGCGGATGGCGCCGGGGAGGACGCTGTTGACGGTGATGCCGCGCGGGCCGAGTTCGGCGGCGGCGGTGCGGACGAGTTGGTCGACGGCGGCCTTGCTGGCGGCGTACGCGCCGGAGCCGGGGCGGGCGGTGGCGACCGCGCCGCTGGAGATCACGACGATGCGGCCGCCGTCGCGCAGGCGGTTCGCGGCCTCGCGCAGGGCGTGGAAGGTGGCTCGGGTGTTGACCGCGAAGAGTTCGTCGAAGGCGGCGTCGGTGGTGTCGGCGATGGGGGCGAAGTGGGCCACGCCCGCGTTGACGACCAGGACGTCGAGGCCGCCGAATCGGTGTTCGGCGGCCTCGAACAGCGCGCGCAGGCGTGGGGGATCGGCCACGTCGGCGGCGGCGGCCAGCGCCCGTCCGCCCGTCCGTTCGATCTCGGTGACGACTTCCGTTGCGGCCGTGGCGTTTCGGTGATAGTTGACCACCACGGCCGCGCCGTCAGCGGCGAGACGAATGGCGATGGCGCGGCCGATACCCCGCGAGCCGCCGGTGACGAGGGCGACGGTCATGGATGCTCCCTGAAGTAGAGATGGTAGACAGTCGAGATGCTCGACTATTAGATGGAGGTTGTCAACAGTCGAGAAGCTAGACTGTCCGCGTGAGCCCCGATGCCGATGAACGCGATCCCGCCGATCGCCTCGACGGCCCCGATGACCTGACCACCGCGGTGATGTCCCTGCACCGGGAGACCGCGGTGCTCTACGCCGAGGTCGCCCGCCAGTTCGAATTGACCAGTCAGCAAACGCAATTGCTGTGCCTGCTCGGCGCCGACCCGCCCTCCTTCGGCGACATCGCCGCCCACCTCGGCTGCGACAAGACCAATGTCACCGGCATGGTCGACCGCCTCTCCCGCCGCGGCCTGCTCACCCGCGACCCCGACCCCACCGACCGCCGCGTCTCCCGCGTCGTCCTCACCCCCGAGGGCGAAACCGTCCGCCGCCAAATCCGCGCCACCCTCACCACCGCCCTAACCACCCGCCTCCCCGCCCTCATAGCCACCAACCCCACCCGCTTCGCCCCCTTGGCAGCCCTCCTCCACCCGTGAACGACCCCCAGCCGCACCCTTTATCCGGATCCGCACCCGTTCCAGGGCCTTACAAGGGGTGCGGATCCAAATAAAGGGTGCGGCTGTGCTGCCTCACCTTTGACCGCTCAGCCCCACCCGTGCACGGCCTCACCTGTGCACGAACCCAGCCGCACCCCTTGTTCGGATCCGCACCCCTTTCAGGGCTCTACAAGGGGTGCGGATCCAAATAAGGGGTGCGGCTGGGCTGCCTCGGCTTTGGGCGCTCTGCCGCAGCTGGGGGCGTTCGCCGAGGCGTTCGAGTTGGGTTGGGGTGGGGAAGTTACGTGCCGAGGATGGAGTTCATGATCGTTCCGGCGCTGGTTGCCAGGACGCCGCCGATGAGGGCGCCGGCGACCATTTTGGGGGAGTCGAGTTGGCTGCCGCTCCATTTTTCCCAGGCGAAGCGGCCGCCGGCGTAGATGATCGCCACGGTGCCCGAGAGGAGCATGAACCAGGTGAAATAGCGGACCAGCTTCATGAGTTTGTCGGCCACCGGGGGTGTTTCGGGGGTCGGGTTGCCGATCTGGGCCAGGACGAGTTCGTGTGCGGCGGTGAGGATCATGGCGTTCGCTCCGCGTTGTCCGGTGCTGCCTTTTCCTCCATGGTAGGGGGTTGGATGACGTGACATCCAAGTGGGACTGGGCGGCGCGCGACACCCGAAGGGGCGCTGGGTTATTCGTCGTCGAGGCCCGCGGAGAGGTAGGCCGCGGCGGCGATCCACTGGCGGCAGCCGAGATGTCGATCGTGGGCGCCGAGGATGGCGCGGGCGCGACGATAGGTCAACTCCCGAGGTTCGATGCCACAGTCGCCGATCGAGTCGGCGGCACCGACGGAGTCGCGGGGACCGGAATGATGGAGCACCTGAGTCATGGGAATGCCTCTAACCGCTTGCGGGGGGCCATCTTCGTTCCGAAAAGCTT
The DNA here is from genome assembly GCF_053588115.1 of Nocardia sp. NPDC003482. Taxonomy (NCBI): domain Bacteria; kingdom Bacillati; phylum Actinomycetota; class Actinomycetes; order Mycobacteriales; family Nocardiaceae; genus Nocardia; species Nocardia sp. NPDC003482. Next base: position 23,134 of record NZ_JBSFPI010000040.1, on the reverse strand, counting down.
AGGCCGACGGACTGTGCAGATGCAAGCACATCTGCACAGTCACAAGCGAGTGTCCCCAATGTTGTGACCGCTTGCGCGATCAGGGTTTCCGGGCGACTCCGCCGTAGGCGGCGATGTCGCGGGCCGGGGGGCGTTCGGTGTCGGGCCGCCGCCACGCGGTGATCGGACCGAAGCCGGGATCGAGCAGTTCCAGCCCGTCGAAGACGTGGCGCAACTCCTCCTGGGTGCGCGGGTGATACGGCACCCCACCGGATTTCGTGTACTCCTCGCACATCCGCACGTAGTACTCGCTGTCGGTGGTGCCGTCCCAGTAGACCAGGTGACTGCCCGAGGGCACCGCGCCGATCACCGTCCGCACGATGCGCAGCAGATCGTCGGTGGTGGGCGCGTGCCCGAGCACGCCCATGAACATCACCCCGATCGGCTTGGTGAAGTTCAGGATGTTGCGGGCCTCCTCGAGGATCTGCTCGGGGTGGTTGAAGTCGGCCTCTATATAGGTGGTCACGCCCTCGTCGGTGGTGCTGGTCAGCAGCGCCCGCGCGTGGGTGAGGACCAGGGGATCGTTGTCCACGTAGACGACTCGCGCGTCGGGCACGATCGACTGCGCGACCTCGTGGGTGTTCTGCATGGTGGGCAGCCCGGTCCCGATGTCGAGGAACTGGGTCAGCCCGACCTCGCCCGCGAGGTGCCGCACCGCGCGGATGAGGAACCGGCGGCTCTCGGTCGCCATTGTGCCGATGTCCGGATCGATCTCGAGGCTCTGATCCCCGACCGCGCGATCGATGTCGTAATTATCCTTTCCGCCCATCCAGTAGTTCCAGATCCGTGCGGAATGTGGGATGTCGGTGCGGATCTCGGTGTTGTGCCCGGCTGGCATGAGTCGGCTCCCTCGCGTCGAGAGGCCCGGCCGCGCCACCGGCCGACGACCGGGACGCGGGCGGGCGGTGGGTCTGATGCCCAGTGACAGTACAAGATTCGGGTATCGCGGACAGCGGGATGGACAGACCCGGCAACGGCCCGCGAATTACCAACTGGTCGGACTTTATTCACGCACTCGTCACGCCCGCCGCGAGCCGCGAAAATCCAAGATCAAAGCCGTTGGGGCGCAGGTAGATCCGGCTTTCGTCAAAGGGTCGATCTCCGGCAACCCGCGTGCTATCGTTCTAACGTCGGTTTCAAATGCAAGAACAGTTGCGCGAACAGATGCAAGCACTGGTCCCCCGTGGCCAACGGTGGGCCCTCCGATCGAGCAGGAGTAAGGCAATGACCGATATGACAGCGATGGGTTCCGACCGGCCGACCAACCTGGCGTGGCGCAAGAGCACGTTCAGCAACCCGAGCGGAAACTGTGTCGAGGTGGCCGACATGCCCAATGGGCTGGTGGCCATGCGCAATTCGCGCGACCCGGAGGGTGCGGTGCTCGTGTACACCCGTCCGGAGATCGACGCGTTCCTGCGCGGCGCGAAGAGTGGGGAGTTCGACGATCTGGCCCTGTGAGCGGTAGCATTGGCCTTCGGCGCGGTGTGGTTCGCGACGAGGCGGTCGTGACGCTCGCTGCCGGTGGTCGTCGAGCATCGGAGTTGACCTCATGATCGCAGAGCCCGTCGGGATCGGCCGCGTCGAATCGCTTGTCGCCGAACGCGGTCCGACCGCGCTTCGGATCGCGGTCGGCGGTCAGCTCCGCAAACTCCGAGAAGAACGCGGGATCACGCGTGAGGCCGCGGGTGACTACATCCGCGGCTCGCACGCCAAGATCAGTCGGCTCGAACTCGGCCGGACCGGTTTCAAGGAGCGCGACATTCGGGATCTGCTGACGCTCTACGGCGTGGTGGATCCCGAACAGCGCGAAATGTTCCTGGATCTGGTTCGCAAGGCGAACCAACCCGGGTGGTGGCATCGATACAGCGACCTGTTGCCGCCCTGGTTCGAGACCTACCTCGGTCTCGAGCACGCCGCCAAGGCCATTCGCAGTTTCGAGGGTCAGCTCGTGCCCGGCCTGTTGCAGACCGACGACTACGCTCGCGCCGTGGTCGCGCTGGGGCACGAGAACTCCGAGACCGCGCGCCGGGTGGAACTGCGCCGCAAACGGCAGGAGATCCTGGAACGTCAAGGCGGCCCGACCCTTTGGGCGGTCATCGACGAGGCGGTGTTGCACCGGCCGATCGGCGGGGCCGACGTCCTGCGCGAGCAGGTGCTGCATCTGCAGGACATGGCGATCCGCCCCAACATCACCATCCAGGTGCTGCCGTACGCCGCGGGCGGACATGCGGCCGCGGGCAGCTCGTTCACCATGTTGCGGTTCGCCGAACCGGAACTGCCCGACATCGTCTACATCGAGCAATTGACCAGTGCCCTCTACCTGGACCGGCAGCAGGACCTCGAGCTCTACCGTCAGGTGATGGACCGGCTGAGTGTGCAGGCCGAGTCACCCGATCGCTCCCGCAAGATCCTGGAAGAGGTCGCGGCGACCCTGTAGCGAAACGCTGGGAGCGGCCGTCGGCTTCTGGCCGACGACCGCTCCGAGCGCGGGTGCCGCGGGTAATGTCCGAATCGGTGTTCGGTGGTGACTACTCTCTTATGCAGCTCGACGCGATGCGCCAGAAGGTCTCCGGCTGCATCGAATGAAAATCCCAATCGTTCACCATCGCGTGCGCGGTGGCGACGATCCGGTCGATATCGAAATCGTCACGGGTGGCCGCGCCGGTGGACTCGACCGCGTCGATGACGAAACGAGTCGCGGATTCCCGCGACGAGATATGTTGCTCGGTCCGGTTTCTGTCGATAATTCCGAGCCGGCCGAGGTCCAATGGCTGGTTCATGCGAACGCCCCTGACGCCAGGCCGAGAGCTGACCGATGGCGAAATGTGACCTCGGGTCAACCCTGCGGCTCCCCTGGTAGTCCCCTGGACTGCCTTGACGTGTCGAGTCTAGGTCTGTGCAAGGAGCAGATGCAAGTACATCTGCAACTTCTAATTCGCACTCGCAGTGAGGATTTGGGCTGCTGAACGGTTGCTCTTCGGGTTCGAGGATAACCGGTGTGGTCCCGTGGAGCGGCCGATCCTCCGGGGACGGCGTGTTGGAAATCTTGTTCCAGATATTTGCGGGCGGTCATTTGCCGTTCGTCTGGGCGTTGCCCGGCAGCCCCTAGTCCTCGGCGTGTCGCGGCTCTCGCCGCCGTGCCGACGGGCGTGGCGGCGACGCGGAACGCCTTCCGGCGCAACGAGTTCGGCGACGACGGGGTACCTACCGGTCGGGACTGTGTCACGGGTGGGGCTATTGCGCCGTCCGGGGTGTCCGGTGCCCGTGCGCGCGCATGTGGCCCGGTCGGAGGGTGGTACCGACCGAACGGTTCGCACGTGAGGACGCGGGGAGGTCGGGAGCGCCGCCGCCCGAACGGAATTCGCGGGCGCGATCGCAGAACCGGGCGGACACGTGCCCGCCCGGGATCGCCGCACAGGGCGCCCGGGCGGGCCGACGCGGTCCCGGTGTCTCCTGGGCACCCGTTCGTGTCGCTCAGTGGCCCTGAGGGTCCCGTAAACCGTCCGAGGCGTGCGCGCGGACGCGGCGGTGTTCGAGGATCAGCGTGAGCCCCCCGGCGACCAGGCAGACGACGGCCACGATCGCGCCGACGATCGCCCAGCCCGCGAAGCCGTATCCGGCCGCGGCGAGGGTCGCGGCGATCGCGACGACGCCGATGCCCAGCAGGATCAGGCCGGGCGTGTTCCGGGCGTCGGCCACCGACTCGCCCGCCCGGGAGCGGAACGTGCGGCCGCTGTCGGGGCGGTACTTCGCGTCCTTCTTCGGGAAGGAGTTGACGCCGGTCTCGGTGACGCGGCTGGTCTCGGCGGCTTGGTGCGGCTCGTATCCGGCGCGCGGCGCGGAGGCGCCCTCGTCGCCTCGGAAACCGGCCGGTTCGTTGGGAGTGGTCATGACTGTTTCTCCTTCTGGTACGCGGACGGCGCGGCGCGGGGGAGCAACTCCGCGACCGCGCGCAGAACGGCCTCGTCGGTGATGCCGTCGAGGCAGGGGTGGCCGGGAACGGGACAGACGCGGGCGCGGGTTCCGGCGCACGCCGCGCCCTGATCGCCGAGCACGACCGTCGGCACGCCGTAGGGCGCCCAGCGCGCCGCGGGCACGACCGGCGCGAACAGCGACACCACCGGGGTGCCGACGGCCGCGGCCAGATGCGCCGGGCCGGTGTTGGGCGCGACGACCACGTCGGCCGCGCGCAACACCGCGGCCAGGCCCGAAAGGTCCACGCGCCCACCGAGATCCAGGGCCCGGTCCGCGGCCACGGCGGCGGTGAGTTCGCGTTCGTCCGGTCCGCCGGTGACCACGACGCGGTACCCGGCGTCGGCGAGCGCGGCGACCAGCGCGCGGCTGCGGGCGGGCGACATGCGCCGGGCGGGGACGGCCGCGCCCGGATGCACGACGAGATAGCCTGGGCCGCCGGTGATCTCGTCGATGTCGGGGAGCGTCTCGGCGCGCACGGCCAGCCGGTGCCCGACGGGCGGGAAGCCCGCGGCGGTCGTGAGCGACAGGGCCCGTTCGGTTTCGGGGATGTCGTCGTCGAGCTGATGCCGGACGTCGAGCAGCGAACCCGGGTAGTCCACGCTGATCGCGCTGATCCGCGCCACCCCGGCCAGGCGCAGCAGCAGGGCCAGCGGCAGCGGCGACTGGTGGAACGAGGTGAAGATCACCGCCTCGTCGGGCAGCTTGTCGCGCAGGCGCGCCAGCAGTTCCGTCACCGCCTCGTCGATGGACGCGGGCGGGGTGAAATCGACCCAGGCGGCATGGAATTCGATGATCCGATCCACGCCCGGCAGCAGTTCGGCCGCGGCCCGGCCGCGCGGTCCGGCGAGGAAGGTCACCGTGTCCGCCCGTGCCGCGACCGCGCGCACAGCCGGACCCATCAGCAGCACGTCGCCCGCGCTGTCCAAGCGCGCGACCAGGACGTGCCCGGCGGAGGTCATACCGCGGCCCGGCGCGCGGTCGCGTGTTCGGCGAGCAGCCCGTCCCAGCGCTCGAGGAAGGGCGCGATGCCGAAATTGGCCTGCGCCCAATGCCGTGCGGACTTGCCGGTGAGTTCGGCGAAACAGGGTTCGGCGACGAACTGCCGCACGGCCTCGGCGAGGATGTCCGGATCGGTCGAGACCACCCCGGCCTCGGCGGGAATCGACGCCGACGCCTCGGTGGTGCCGACGGCCACGATCGGCATGCCCAGGTACATCGCCTCGATCACCGACAGGCCCAGCGAGGTCCAGCGCGGGGTGTGCGCGAAGACGCGGCGGCGGCCGAGTTCGCGGTGCAGCGTGGCCTGATCGAGGTCGCCGCCGCCGCGCACGCGGTCGGGCGGGCAGTCGAGGGCGCGGTGCACGTCGTCGGTGCCGATGCCGTAGACGTCGATGGGCGCTGCCTCGGACAGTCCGGCGAGCAGATCGGTGCCGGTGATCCGCCAGCGGCGGACCGGTTCGTTGATCGTGGTGGCCGCGCGTTCCAGCTCGCCGGTGTAGAGGTAGCCGGGGTCGATGACGCCGTGCGGGACCACCCGGGTCGGGCAGCGGCCGTTGTCCCACATGAGGCGGTTGAAGCAGGTGACGTGGACCAGGGTGATGTCGTCCTGGTCGGCGAGCGGGTGCCGGGTGAGCGCGGCGTGCTCGCGCGGGGTGTTGTGCTCGACGTAGATCGCGGGCAGGTCGCGGCCGGGCACGCGGCCCAGCCATTCGCGCACGAGGTCGATCTCGCGGGGACGTTGCAGCAGGACCACATCGATGTCGGCGTCGGCGAGATCGGCCGGGGCCACCTCGCGCACCGTGTCCGGCCACGGTCGGCCGCACCGGCCCAGCGCCCACTCGCCGAGCGCGGGATCGGTCGGCAGCAGATAGTTGTGTCCGCCCTGCACGAACGACGTGGTCCAGGAGCCGTGCACGTGCCACAGCAGGACGTTGAGCGAGCGGGGCTGCGAGTGGGTGACGGGTGCGCTCATGGTGCGCGGGTGCCCCCTGCGCAAGGTGTGAAACCGATTACGGCCCTGGTGGGCGGGTAGGCGCGGAAGAGGGACCGAGACGAGGAGGTAGGCAATGACCACCGCACGCGAGATCATGAGCTCGGGCGTCGAATGCGTCCGCTCGAGCGATACGGTCGTCGAGGCCGCCCGCAAGATGGCGAGCCTGGACGTCGGCGCCCTGCCGATCTGCGGCGAGGACGGCAAATTGAAGGGCATGCTCACCGACCGCGACATCGTGGTGAAGGTGATCGCCGAACGCAAGGATCCGCTCGGCGTCGACGCCGGGGAACTCGCGGATCATCCGCCGGTGTGCGTGCAGGCCGATGACGACGTCGCGCTGGTGCGCCAGAAGATGGCCCAGTACCGGATCCGTCGCATCCCCGTACTGGACGCCGATCACAATCTGGTGGGTCTGGTCGCCCAGGCCGATGTCGCTCGCGCCCTCAGCGACAAGAAGACCGGGGAGGTCGTGGAGGCCGTCTCGCAGGAGTGAGTGACGAATTCCCCTGTGCCCCGGCATGATTCGCGCCGGGGCGCAGGGCTGGTTCCGTCGAGGTCCCCGCGTGGTGCGCCGGGGCGGCGCGTCAGCGCACGACGGAGGGCTCCCGCACGGGCACCTCCAATTCGTACACCGCGAAGGCCGCGCGAATGACCGGCTGGGCGACATTGCGGACGCGGATGCCGCCGGGCGTGGTGCCGCGTTCGCTACCCGCGTGGGCGTGGCCGTGCACGGCGAGGGCGGCGCCGCAGCAGTCGACGGCCTCGCCGAGCAGATAGGACCCGAGGAACGGGTAGATCTCGCGGGGCTCGCCGTGCAGGGTGTCGCTGACGGGGGAGTAGTGGGTGAGGGCCACCTTGACGTCGGTGTCGAGTCCGGCCAGCGATTCGCGCAGCGCGTCCGCGAGATGGACTGTGTGCGAGGCGAATTCGCGCATGATGCGCTCGCCGAACACGCTCGCGCACTTGCCCGCGAACCCGCCGCCGAAGCCCTTCGTGCCCGCCACGCCGAGGGTGAGCCCGCCGACCGGGACGGTGGTCGCGTCGCCCTCGAGCACGACGATGCCGTGATCGATGAGCAGCTTGGTGATCTCGTCCTGAGCGTCGCTGTGGTGATCGTGATTGCCGAGCACGGCGATCACCGGCACCGCCAGATCGGCGAATTCCGTTGCCACGACGCGGGCCTCGTCGAGGGTCCCGTGCCGGGTCAGATCCCCGGCGAGCAGGAGCACGTCGGCACAGTCCGGCAGCTCGTCGAGCGCGGGGCGCAGCATCCCCGCCGAATCCTCGCCCAGATGCACATCGCCCACGGCGGCGATGCGGACCAGGCCGCCCGCGCGGCTCGGGTCGCCCGCGCGTTCGGCCGAGGTGTTCGCGGCGCTGCCGCCCAGCCCGCTCGCGCGTTCGGCCGAGGCGTCGGCGGCGCGCCCCAGCCCGCCCGCGGGGTCAGCCGAGGCGTTCATGGTCGGCGGGGGCCGTCGTGGTGGACACGCGAACGTCGTTGTGCACGCGCAGGTTCGGGGCGTGTTCGTGGACGACGTCCTCGAGGTGGGTGCGGCGCTGCTCGCAGGCGACCTCGCCGTCGAGCACGACCACGTCGCCGCGGATGGTCACCTGCACGCCGAGTTCGGCGGTGCGCGGATCCTCGGCGAAGGCGCGGCGCAGATTGGCCACGAGATATTGCGGCAGTACGTCGCCGCTCGGATCGTCCATGACGATGCCTCCCTTGTCGGTGATGCCCAGGTCGTCGAGCAGGGACAGGAACGCGCGGGCGTACGGCGACGGTCCCGTCTCGGCCCGCACCCGCTCCCAGTCCACCTGTTCGCGCAGCCCGCGCGCGATCTGCAACAGCACGGTCAGGTCGAGCCGGTGCGGATCGAGCACCATGATCTTGTCGACCATGAGATCGGTCGCGCTGACCACCGGCGCGGCGGCCGGGCCGATCCGCATCCACGTCGCCCGCGCGAGCATGTCGTCGGTGACGGGACGATAGTTGGGCCGAAAGATCAAGTCCACCAACGTATCCCCGTCGTAGGCCTTGGTGAGCCAGTCCTCGGCCGGATCCACCAGCCGCAGTCCCGCCTCGGCCAGCACCTGTCGCGCCCGCGCCACATCCGCGGGTTTGACGAAGATGTCCACATCGTGATCCGACGCGGGCCCGCCCCGCGCGTACACCGCGCACCCCCCGGCCACCGCGAACGGCACCTCCGCCTCGAGCAGCGCGTTCACCACCAACGTGAGGGTGCGCAAGAGCTGCTCGATCGGCGTGGACATGCTGGGGGCCTACCCCACCACGGGCGCCGCTAATCGCCGCGGGGCTGGGGCAGTGGCGGCTGGGGCGGCTGGTTGCCGCGCGGGCCGCGGTGGCCGGGTTGCCGCGCGGGCGGTGTCACTCGCCGCGGGCGGGGGCGAGGTCGGTGGTGGCGGGGCCCTCGAGGACGGTGCCGTCGGGGGCGAAGCGGGAGCCGTGGAGGGGGCAGTCCCAGGAGCGTTCGGCGTTGTTCCATTCGACGACGCCGCCGAGGTGGGGGCAGACGGCGGAGAGGCGGCGAGTGTGGCCGTCGACCGTGCTGACCGCGCAGGGGGCGACGCCGTGGTGTTCGAGGTGGCCCGTGCCCTCGGCGGGCGGGGCGGGGGTCTCGCCGCGGCGGGTGAGGGGCGCGGCGAGGGCGGACAGCCAGCCCTTCGAAAAGCGCAGGGCCACTTCGCCGTTGTCGCGGACCGCGGTGGGCAGCGCGGCGAGTTCGCGGGGGCTCCAGGTGTCGAAGACCGACTGCCAGGGCGCGGGGGCGCCGGTGATGCGGCCCACGAGGGTGTGCGCGGCGGCGACCGCGTTGGCCAGGCCCCATTTCGCGTAGCCGGTGGCCACCAGAATGCGGTCGTGGCCGGGCAGGATGGGTCCGGCGTAGGGGAGTTCGCCGCTGGGCTTGTAGTCCTGGGCCGACCAGCGGTACACGGGTTCGGCCTCGGGGAACCAGCGGCGGGTCCACGCCACCACGTCGTCGGCGTGCGACCGCGCGTCGCCGGTGCGGCCGACGCCGTGCCCGCTGCCGCCGACCAGCAACAGCTCCCCGCGCTCGGAGGGGACATAACGCAGCGAGCGCACCGGGCTGTCGGCGCTGAGATACATGCCGCGCGGAATCGGCTGGGAGACCTCGAAGGCCGCGGCGTAGGAGCGCTGCGCGGTCACCCGGGCGAAGAAGCCGCCGCGATCGAGAATCGGTGTGCCCGTTGCCAATACGACGGTATCCGCCGCCACGTCCCCGTACTCGGTGCGCAACACGTGATCGGCGCCGTCGCGGCTGTGCATGCTCTGCACGCGGGTGCCCTCGAACACGGTCACCCCGCGCGCCTCGAGATCGGTGTCCAGCGCGTCGACCACATCGATGGCGTCGAGCTGCACCTGATCGCCGAGCCGGATCGCGCCGTGCACCGGGAACGGCACATCAAGATCCGTGACGAATTCGGTGTTCAACCCGGCCTTGCGGGTCGCGGCCAGCTCCGCGCGCACCGATTCCAGTCCCGCCTCGGTCTGGGCGTAGGTGTAGGCGGCCTCGCGCTGGACCTCGATGCCGTGCGTGGCGCAGTAGTCGATCAGCCATTGCTGCCCGGCGCGATTGGCGTCGGTGTACTCGCGCAGGGTGCGGCCCGAATGTCGCCGCGCGATGGAACTCGCCCGGGTGCCCTGCAACAGGCTCACCTTGCCGGTGGTGTTGCCGGTGGTGACCGCGCCGAGCCGCCGCGCCTCGAGCACCGCCGTCGTGCGGCCCTGGTCGGCCAGCAACAGCGCGGTGACCAGCCCGGTCAGGCCGCCGCCGACCACGACGACATCGAATCGCAGGCCCGGGGTGAGCGGGGGATGGGCCGGGGGCCGCGGCGTCTTCAGCCACATCGAAGTCATGGGTCGGGGGTGCCCGGCCGCGGCGGCGGGAAACCAGCGGCCGATTGAGGCGTGTGACCTCGGGTAACCCCCCGGTACGAGAAAAATCCGAGAGGAAGGTGGCCGCGATGCCCAAGACCGACAAACGCGGTGATCCGAAGCAATCGGAGCTGCCGAGCACCTTGCGCAAATCCGATGAGCACGCGCAACGGATCTTCGCCGAGACCCACGATTCGGCGCTCGAGGAGTACGGCAGCGAACAGCGCGCACACCGGGTCGCCTACGCCGCGCTCAAACACAGTTACGAGAAGGTCGGCGACCACTGGGAGGCCAAGGAACAGCGCGGTCCCTCCGACGAGCGCGCCGCGCGGGGCGGCCCGAACGCGAAGGGCGAGACCGCCGAGGGCGTGGACGCCAACGCCTCCAAGCGGCATCTGCTGGATGTGGCCAAGCGCCTGGAGATCTCGGGCCGCTGGCAGATGACCAAGGACCAGTTGGTCGACGCCATCAAGAAATACAACCGCCGGGCACGCTCCCGCGGCCAGGGCAAGGCGGCGCCGACGCCGTGAACGAGCAGTCCGACGAACCGCCCGCCGACGACCGGCTCTGGAACTGGCAGACCCGGCACGAGACGGATACCGAACGGCTGGACCGCAATTGGACCGCGCTGATCCAGGAGACCCGCGTGGTGCAGACCGGGGTGCAGCTGCTCACCGGCTTCCTGCTGACCCTGCCGTTCCAGGCCCGGTTCCCCGGGCTGATGACCACCTGGATGCGCTGGCTGTATCTGGTCACGGTCGCGGCGTCGATCGGGGCCACGGTGTTCCTGGTGGGTCCGGTGTCGGCGCACCGCATCCTGTTCCGCAGGCATCTGCTCGGCCGGGTGGTGTGGACCGCGCACCTCTACGCCATGATCGGGCTCGCGTTGCTCGGCATCGCGCTGACGGGCGTTGCCGTCCTCATCTTCCAGGTGGTCGCGGGTACCGGTCCGGCCGTGGCGGCCGGGGTGGTGTTCGCGGCGCTGTTCCTGACGGTATGGGTGCTGCATCCGTGGCAACAGCGGCGTGCCGGTGGAAACCCTTGACGCCGTGGATGTTTCGGTGCCCTACTCGCGGGTAGCACCAGAGTGTCCGTGATTCCGACATTCGTGGAGGTGAATGTCTTGTCCGAGCACGAAAAGGGCGGCATCCGTGAGGGTTTCGAAGGCGCCGTCGAGGATGTGAAGGGTAAGGCCAAGGAGGCCGCCGGCACCGTCCTCGGCAACGAGAACCTGCGCGACGAGGGCCGCACCCAGCAGGACCGCGCCGACTCCCAGCAGGAGGCCGCCAAGAAGGAGGCCGAGGCCGAGAAGGAACGCGCCAAGGCCGAGGTCAAGAAGCAGCAGGAGCAGGCGTACCAGCGCGGCAACGCCTGACCCCGCCCCTAATACCGAAACAGCGGCTGCCCGGTTCCCCGGGCAGCCGCTTTTCGCGCCCTCGCCTCGCTTCGCTCGGCGAGGGACATGGGAGGGGCCGCATGGGCGAGGGGCATGCAAGAGCCGTGCGGGGCGAGGGGCACCGTAGGGAACTGCGATCGGTGGGTGGGCAGGGCTTGGTGGGGGCGCTCAGCGGGGGATCGGAAGTAGGACGGCCAGTTGGTCTTTCGCGGCCTCCAGGACCTCGTCGGTGGAGATGAGGAGGAGGCCCGGGTCGGGGGTGTCGGCGAAGGGGTCGCCGAGTTGTCCGGCCCACAGGGCGCGATGTTCCGGGCGGTCGGGGGGTGGGCCCCACCAGGATGGGGGGTTGGGGCCGAAGATCAGTACCGAGGGGGTGCCGAGAGCTGTTGCGAGATGGCCGATTCCGGTGTCGCCGCAGATGACGAGCGCGGCACCGGCGACGGCGGCGGCGAGTTCGCGCAGTGTGTATCGGCCTGCGGTTACGGCTGTTTCGGGGAGGCCGGCGTGGTGGGCCACCTCGCGGGCGAGGTCGTACTCGTCGGCGCTGCCGGTGATCAGGACGCGGTGGCCGGCGCGGCGTAGGGCGGCGGCGACGGTCGCGAAGCGGTCGGCGGGCCAGCGGCAGGCGGCGGTGCTGGCGCCGGGGTGCACGAGGATACGGCCGTCGTATTCGGTTTCGGGTGGGGCCGGAATGCCCAGGGCGCCAGGCGAAGACGTCATGCCCGCGAATTCGAGCAGTCGGCACCAGCGGGTGACCTCGTGGGTGCCGTAGGCCCATTCGGGGCCGTCCACGCCGGGATAGCGGGCGTGGCGGTGGGTGATCAGGTGGCGGGGCCGCAGGGCGAGCAGGTCGCCGATGCTCTCGGGGCCGCGCCCGTGCAGGTTGACCGCGAGGGCGGGGCGCGGGCCGGGCCAGCGCAGCGCGCCGAGGCCGGGGGTGGGCAGCAATTCGTCCACCGCGCCGGACAATTCGATGATCGGCCGCAGCCATTCCGGCGCCGCCAGGACCAATCGGTGTTCGGGGCGGGCGGTGCGCAGCGCGCGCAGGGCGGGGACGGCGGTCAGGAAATCGCCCAGGCCCAGCGCGCGCAGCGCCAGCGTCACGGCCACGACGTCTCCGTGGACGGGCACACCACCAGTTCGCGGATCTCGCAGCCCGCGGGCTGGGTGAGCGCGAAGATCACCGTGGCCGCCACGTCCTCGGGGCGGTTCAGGCGCGCGTCGGGGCCCGGCTTGTACTGGTCGGGGCGATCGTCGAAGAACGCGGTGTGCATGCCGCCGGGAATCAGCAACGTCACCCCGACCTCCCCGGCGGTCTCGGCGGCGAGCGCGCGGGTGAAGCCGACCACGCCGAACTTCGAGGCGCAGTAGGCGGTCGCGTCGGGCAGGGCGCGCAGGCCCAGCGTGGACGCGACGGTCACCACGCGGCCGCGGGTGCGGCGCAGGCCGGGCAGCGCGGCGCGCACGACCGCGGCGGTGCCGAACAGGTTGACCCGCACCACGCGTTCCCACTCGGCGGCGGGCACGTCGGTGAACGCCCCGCAGCGGTCGGTGCCCGCGGCGGTGAACACGCCGTGCAGGTCCCCGCCCGCGCGTTCGACCAGGGTCCGCACCGCGCGTTCGGCGTCCTCGGGATCGGCGAGATCGGCGTGCTCCCAAAGGAATTCGGCGCCCGGATCCTGTCGGTCGATGATGAGCGGGGTGCCGCCCGCCTTCTGCACGGCCTGCGCCACGGCCGCGCCGAGGCCCGAGGCGCCTCCGGTGATGACGATATTGCCCAGCGTCGTGCTGTCGGTCATACCAGCCCTGCCTTTCTCACGTGGTCGTCGAGGGGGAGTTCGGATCCGATGCGCACGCTGGAAGCGGCTCCGGCGCAGACGAATTCGGCCGCGGTCTCGACCGCGACGCGCACCGCGTAGGCCGGGCCGTGCCCGGCGCGCAGTGCGGCGGTGGCGGCGGCGCTGAACCGGTCGCCCGCGCCGCAGGTGTCGGCCCCGGGACCGGGCCGCGACCGGTCGGGGATGGGGACGGCGACCGTCTCGGCCCCACCGCGCCGATGGAACAGCGCGCCGCGGTCGCCGAGCGTCACCGCGATCGCGCGGGCCTGCCACCGCTCGCACAGCGCGCGGGCCACCGCGTCGAAATCGTCGCTGCCACCGCCGAATTCGACGGCCTCGCCGCGATTCGGCGTCACCAGGGCCGCGCCCGGTACGGGCGGCGCGCCGCGCGGATGCGGATCCCACACCACCGGGATCCGGGCGGCGCGCTCGGTGAGCACCGAACGCAGTTCGGGGTGCGCGCTCACGCCGCGCCCGTAGTCGGCCACCAGGATCGCGCCCGCCGCCTCGAGCGCCGAGCGCACCTTGGGGGTGAGGCGGTCGTCGCCGACGCGGCCGTCGCCGTAGTCGAGCCGGGTGATCGGGGTGGGCGTCTCGCCGTCCTCGCCGCGCGGTCCGGCGCCCGCGCACGGTCCGGTGGCGCGAATCCGCTCCTTGCACACCGTGGTTCCGCGCAGGGGCAGCTCCGCCAGCCATACCCGGCCCTCGAACAGCCCGCGCAGCCGATCCGCCGCGGCGTCGGCGCCGAAGCCGCCGACCAGCACCACGTCGTCGGCGTCGCGGGCGGCCAGCAGCGCCGCCAGGCCCGCGCCGCCGGGCCGGAACTCCTGCGCGCGGACGTCGACCACGGGCACGGGGGCGTCGGGGCTGCGGCGGTCGGCGCGGCCGTGCACGTCGATGTCGAGCAGCACGTCGCCGACCACCACCAGCGGGGCGCTCACCGCGACCTCATCGCCGATTCCATTGCCGCGCACAGGGAATGGATGAGCAGCAGATGGATCTCCTGGACGGTCGCCACCCGCTCGGCGTCCACGGCGATGGCGTCGTGGCACAGCGCCGCGAGGGGATTGGGGGCGGGACCGGTGAGCGCCCAGGTGACCGCGCCGATCTCCTGCGCGGCCTTGGCGGCGGCGACCACATTGGCGCTCGAACCGCTGGTGGACAGCACCACCAGCACGTCGCCGGGCCGGGCGTGCGCGCGGACCTGGCGGGCGAACATCTCGTCGATGCCGTAGTCGTTGACCACCGCGGTGACCGTCGAGGTGTCGGCGTGTAACGGTATGGCCGCCAACGGAATTCGCTCGCCCTCGAAGCGTCCGGTCAGCTCGGCCGTCAGATGCTGGGCCTCCGCGGCGCTGCCGCCGTTGCCGCAGGCGAGCAGGCGGCCGCCGCGCGCGTAGACCCCGGCCAGGTGTTCGCCCCAGCGCCACAGCCGCGCGGTGGCGGATCTGTTGTGGCGCAGCGCGTGTTCGAGTGCGGAGAAGCGTTCGTCGAGTATGTCGCCGTGCTGCGTGCTCACCGTCGACCTCCCTTTCCTACAGCGCGAGGGCCACCGCGGTGACCAGGTCGGGCGCCACCCGGGCGGCGGCGCGCGCGTGTTCGATCTCCTCGAGGCGGGTCCTGGCGGTCGGGACCAGCACCGCGTCGGCGCCCGCCGCGAGCGCGGCCCGCACATCCGCGCCGATGTCGCCGATCACCACGCAGTGGGCGGGATCGACGCCGAGGTCGCGGGCCGCGGCCAGGATCAGGCCCGGTCGCGGCTTGCGGCACGGGCAGTCGTCGGCGGGTGCGTGCAGACAGATCTGCCAGGTGTCGAACGGGCCGAGCAGTTCCTCGACCCGCGCGTTGACCGCGGCCAGCTGGTCGACGGTGAGCAATCCCCGGGCCACCCCGGACTGATTGCTCACCACCCCGATCGGGATCCCGTCCGCGCGCAACCGGTCGAGCAGTTCCACCGCGCCCGGAACCGGTTGCACCAGAGCGGGATCCGACAGATAGGGCACGTCGACGATCAGGGTGTCGTCGCGATCGAACAGCAGCGCCGCGGTCATCGTCGGCCTCAGCGCGCCGCGGAGGCGATCTCCCCGGCCAGCGCGGGCGCGGCCTGCCGGTAGACCGCGGCCGTCTGGTTGGCGATGCGGTCCCAGCCGTAGCGGGTGCGGGCCCGCGCCGCCCCGGCCGCGCCCCACGCCGTGCGCAGCGCGTCGTCGAGCAGCAGCGGCCGCACCGCCTCGGCGATCGCCTCGGGTTCCAGCGAGGCGACCAGGCGGCCGGTGACGCCGTCGGCGACGGAGTCGATCATCCCGCCCACCGCCGTCGCCACGACCGGGCGCGCGCATGCCATGGCCTCGAGCGGCACCATGCCGAACGGCTCGTACCACGGCGTGCACAGCACCACGTCCGCCGAGCGGAACAACCCCGGCATGGCCTGCCGCGGCACCTGGCCGAGCATCGTGACCCGTTGCGCCACAGCGACTTCCGCGGCGATCGAGCGCAAGCGGTCGGCCTCGGCGCGTTCGGCGTCGGTGCCGCCCACGACGACCAGTTCGGTGTCGGGCAGCGCGGCCAGCGCGCGCACCGCGATCTCGAATCCCTTGCGCGGCACCATCCGTCCGACCGAGAGAATCCGGTGCGGGCACGGACCGCGCGCGGCCGCGGGACCGTCCGGGGTGAAGGTGCCGGTGTCGACGCCGCACGGCACCACCGAGATCCGATGCCGCGGCACGCCCATGCGGGTCAGCTCGAACACCTCGTCGGAGCAGGTCGCCACGACCCGCGAGGCGCGGGTGGCGATCATGCGTTCGAGGCGGATCCGCGCGGGCGGGCTGGTGTCGGCGGCGCCCTGATGCCGCCGCTTCACCGTGCCCAGGGCGTGAAAGGTCTGTACCACAGGCACTTCCACGTCGCGGGCCGCCAACTCGGCGGCCAGTCCGGACATCCAGAAATGGGCGTGCGCGACATCGGGCCGGGCGGCCGACCAGCGGTCGCGCAGGAATGCCCCGAATTCGCCCATATGCGGCAACAGCTCGTCCTTGGGCAGGTGCCGCGCGGGACCGGCGGGTACGTGGACGACTCGGTACCCGTCGGTCGTGGTGACCTGTTCGGGCGCGTCCGGATCGTCGCGGCGGGTGTAGACCGTGATCTCGTGACCGCGCTCGGCCAATGCCGCGGAAAGCGCTGCCACGTGCACATTCTGGCCGCCCGCGTCGACGCCGCCCAACGCGGCCAGCGGGCTGGCGTGTTCGGAGATCATGGCAACTTTCATGTGCACGTCATGCCCGTGCTTCTCCTATCGAAACGCTTCGTGCTATATGTGCCGGAAGAAACAAGATCGGTCGCACTACCAGGCAGGATGTGAGAAGTGGGCGAGGGAAACGGCTATTTCGACGCCGTCGGGAACGGGTACGCGCCGCGGCCGGTGGCGGCGAGCCAGTGGTCGTCGGACCAGATCGTCGGACCGGCGTTGTGCGGTTTGCTGGCCGGTGCCCTCGAGGCCGAGCACGGCGGGGACGGTTTCGTGCCCGCGCGGGTGACGGTGGATTTGTTCAAACCCGCGCGGATGCGGCCGGTGTCGGTCACCACCACGCGGGTGCGCGACGGTAAGCGGATCCGGCTCGCCGACGCGTTGGTGAGCCAGGACGACGGACCGGTGGCGCGCGCGTCGGTGGTGTTCCTGCGGCCGTCGCAGGATCCGCCCGGGGCGATCTGGAAGCGGGGTGAGCACCCCGCCGCGCCCCCGGTCGACCTCGCGCCGCCGGAGGTGGTCGAGCACGCCCCGTGGTGGCACAGCGACGAATCCGGCCGCTGGTCGCGGATTTTCACCGAGCACGAGAACGGCAGCCGCAAGCGCAGCTGGCAGTCGCCGCTGCCGGTGCTGGCCGGGACGCCGCTCACGGCGTTCACGCGCGCGGCCATGGCCGCGGAACAGACCAGCATGGTGACCAATTGGAGCGACGCGGGCGTCGGCTACATCAACACCGATCTCACCCTCGGCCTGGCCCGCCTGCCGATCGGCGAGTGGATCGGCGTCGAGGCCGACAACCATCTCGCCGCGGACGGCATCGCGGTGGGCAGCGCGACGTTATTCGACCGGCAGGGAAGTTTCGGCACCGCCATGATCACCGCGGTGGCCAACGCCGCCCGCCAGATCACCGCCGCCCGCCTCGACGACGTGCTGGCGACGGCGCGCACCCGGACCTGAGTGTCAGTGGCCCAGCCGGTGGGCTTGCCATTCGCGGGCCGCGTCGCGCAGGCTGCGGGTCCAGACGTTGGGGTTGCGGTCGGCGGTGGCGGACCACTCCTCGGCGAGGGCGGTGGCGAAGACGGCGAGTTGGCGTTCGGTGGCGGTGTGCCAGGCCGGGACTCGGGCCGCCCAGCCCTCGGCCGCCGCGGGGGTGTGCCCGGCGAAGATCAGCCAGACGATCCAGCAGCACGGGTCGATCCAGCCCGCGCCGCGGGTGGACCACGGCCAGTCCACCAGGCGCGCGGTGCCGCCCTCGGTGATGAGGACGTTGCTGTAGTTCCAGTCGGTGTGCAGCAGCGCGTCGCCCGCCAGCAGATCGCGGTCGAGGGGATCGGAAAGGTAGATGCCCCAACGCTTCTCGGCGTCCTTCAGCTCCAGATTCGCCGGGCTGCGCAGCCCGCCCAGCGCGGTCATGGCGGCGGCGGTGGCCAGCAGATCGGCGTTGACCCGGTAGTCGGCGAAATGCCCTGCGACACAGTCGAATCCGAGCAGATCCCAGCCCGCGGTGTTGATGTGCCAGCGCACCCGCGGCCCGATCGGGGTGACGTAGGGGCCGAGCGCGGCCTCGCGATGCTGGGTCCACACCTCGGGATCCTCGGCGCGCATCCCCTTGACGAAGGTGCGGCCGTCGGCGGTGTCGACGACGGCGGCGAGATGGCTGCTGAATCCGGCGATCACGGATTCGGCGCGCAGGACCGGCCCGGTCATCGCCGCCACCGCGGTTCGGGCGGCCGCGGGCAACTGTTCCCAGCTGCGCCGCCGCGACGAGGTCTGGGCTCGGTCGACGGTCACCTCCGACATGTACTCCTTATCGAAATGGGGAGCAAGCGCGTCACAGTGGATCCAAGGGCCGCAGTGCCCGGGTCTGTGGAATATGGATCATAGCGTCGAATTGCCGGGCGGGGCGGACGTAGAAGTAATGGCTGTGTCGCTCGGTGTCGGGGCGGTACACCACGCCGATGGCGCGCGCCAGCCGCGGCGCGTCCCACGCGGCGGCCGCCGTCGCGTCGCCGATATCGGAGCGCAACAGGATCGGGCCCGCCTCGAGCTCGGTGAGCAGATCCTCCACGCTGTCGGGCAGCGCGGGGACGACGTCGAATCGCCGTGCGGGACCGTCCCATTCGTCGGCCGCGAGCACCGTGCCGCCCCGGGTGCACAGGCCGATCAGCCGCGCGGCCGGGCCGTACGCGCGGCGCGCGAGCTGGCCGAGGGTGAGCTGACCGTCGTCGGCGAGTTCGGTGGCCGCGCCGTCGCCGACGTGAGAGTTGTGCGCCCACACCACGATTCGCGCGGGGCGGCCGCGGCGGCGGGTGAGGTGCTCGTCGAGCGCGCGCAGCGTGTCGGCCATGTGGGTGTCGCGCAGATTCCACGACAGGGTGCGGCCGCCGAACATCGCGCGGTAGTACTCCTCGGCGGCGCGCACGGCCGAGGCGTTGCGTTCGGCGTAGAACCGGGCCTCCTCGGCGTCGGGGGCCGGACCGTCGACACCGAGTCGCCGGAAGGCGTTGTCGCGCAACTCCTTCAGCTGTTCGATCACCTCGCGTTCGCAGGTCTCGCCCGCCCCGAAGGCCGCGGCGTAGCCGTAGGACCGCTCGTGGTCGGGGAAGCGGTCGAAGCAGCCGTAGCGGTCGCGGGCGCGGGCGGCGGCGTCGGGATCCACCCGATCCAGGTAGTCGATCACCGCGGCGGCCGAGCGGCGCAAGCCGAACAGGTCCAGTCCGTAGAATCCCGCCGCGTCGTCGGGATGGTCGGCGTTGTGGCGGCGCAGCCAGGTCAGGAAGTCGCGGACCACCGTATTGCGCCACATCCAGGTCGGGAAGCGGGTGAAATCGCCGAGGGCGTCCCCGGCGTGGGCGTCGCGTCCCCGGCCGCGCGCGAAGCAGTCGGCGCGATAGGCGTCGGGCCAGTCGGCCTCGACGGCCACGGCGCAGAAATCGTGTTCGGCCAGCAGGTATTGCGTGATGGCCGCGCGGGCGGCGTAGAACTCGTGGGTGCCGTGCGTGCTCTCGCCGATGAGCACCACGCGCGCGTCGCCGACGAGGTCGTCGATCGCCTCGGGGGCGGGAATCCCGTTGGGGGCGGGCCGGGCTCGGCGGCGCAGCGCGGTCAGCGGCGGATCGGGCTCGGGGACGTGTCCGGTGGTGGGGGCGCCCAGCCACTGGGCGACCTCGGCGTCGGTGGTCTGGGTGAAATTCCAGTACGAGTCGCCGACCGCGCGGAAGGGGGTGGGCGTGGTCGCGCAGACCATCTCGTCGACGAGCCGCGACATCTCCGCGCACGTCGACTCCGGCGCCGCCGGGACCGCCGCCACGATCCGAGCGGGACCGAGATCGCGCAGGGCCGCGATCGCCGCGCGCATGCTGGCGCCGGTCGCCAGCCCGTCGTCGACGAGGATCACCGTGCGCCCGCGCACCCGCGGCGGCGGGCGGTCACCGCGGTAGACGGATTCGCGGCGGGTCAGCTCCCGGCTCTCGCGGGCGATGATCCGGTCCAGCTCGTCCGGGCGCACGTCGAACGCGCGCACGATGTCGTCGTCGATCACGATGCGCTGACCCGGGGCCAGCGCGCCGACGGCGACCTCCGGGTTCGCGGGCGCGCCCAGTTTGCGCACCACGAACACGTCCAGCGGCGCGGCCAGGGCCGCGGCGACCTGCCAGGCGACCGGAACCCCGCCGCGCGCCAGCCCCAGCACCAGCACGTCGTCCCCGCGATGGTGCGAAAGCTGTTGTCCCAGAACGGTTCCGGCCTCGCGGCGATCGCGGAACAGATGCGGTCGCGCCGCCGCCGGGGTACGGGTCATGGCGGTTCACCTCACATCTGGATCACCAGCAGCACCGCCACCACCACGAAGGCGATCACCAACAGGACCGCCGCGGCGATCACCGCGATCCCCGTCGGCGGCATGTGATTGCGGGTGCGCGGTTCGGGGGCGGACAGCCCGGAGGTCTGCGGGGTGTCCGGGGGCGTGGACCCGGGGCGGACGCCGCCGCCGGATTCGAGGTCGGGGGTGCGGGCGGGATCGGGATCCATGGACATCGCTCTACCTCCCGTCGTTGCCGGGGACCAGGGGATCTCCGGGACGGTTGCCGCGCCGTCGCCGCACGAGCACGACGATCGCGACGGCCACCGGAATGACCAACAGGATCAACAGGAGTTCCATACCCGGCGCGTACCCGCCCGCGGCCGGAATACGTGCGCTCGGGCCGAGGACCTGAGCCGAGGACCTGAGAAGACCAGATCGCAGGGGTGTGGAAATCGTTTCGACCGGAAGCGATGACACTCGGTCGGGGGCGTGCGAGAATGGAGGGCAGGTTGAGACTACAGCCGATCCCGGTTCGCGTTCGGAGCCGTCCGAGACACCGGGCGACGGTCATGTAGTAGACCTTTGATCGCTGGCTCGACGGATCGTACTTCGCGCAGGAACTGGACACCCCCTTTCGGGAGGCTCTGGTTATGTCAGCAATCGCCGTTCTGCACCGCCGGATCGATGTCACATCCGGCGTGCCCGAGGGTCCGCCGACGCGCTCGGTCGACCGGCGGCCGTACACGATCGTCCGCGTCGAGGGCGAGTTGGACGCGACCGTCGCCGAGGAATTCCACGACGC
This sequence comes from Nocardia sp. NPDC003482, assembly GCF_053588115.1. Lineage (NCBI taxonomy): Bacteria > Bacillati > Actinomycetota > Actinomycetes > Mycobacteriales > Nocardiaceae > Nocardia > Nocardia sp. NPDC003482. Next base: position 2,129 of record NZ_JBSFPI010000040.1, on the reverse strand, counting down.
CCTGGGCCGCGCGGTGACGAGCAGTTCCCGGGCCGTGGTGCTCGACTTCCGGCCGACGCGGTTCCTGAGCATCGGATCGGCCCAGGCCCTGGTGGCCGCGAAGACCATGGCCGCCACGCTCGGCGTGGATCTGCGGGTGGTCTCCGGCCGTCGCGAGATCGAGCGCATCCTGGACAAGACCGGGCTGCGTCCCCTGTTCCGCTACTACCCCTCGGTGGAGGCCGCGCTGACGGAGTAGGGCAGGCGAATTCGTGTGGGACCGGTCACGACCGGTCCCACCTTTTCGGGCATGTTTCGATCCCGCGAACCCGGGTAAGCGCCGAAAGATATTGCTGGAGCAGAAAGGCCAGGACTTGGCAGCCGCGATCAGGATCGCGCCCGCGCACAGCCGCGGGCGCGTCTTTCGTGCCAGACCGGGGAATCCGACCCGACCGTCGCGCACCGGCGACGGTCCGCCTAAGGTCGTGGATTGCGGGGCACCGTGGACGTGACAGGGAATGGACGGCGAGACGGCGGAAGCGGGCGCGCCCCGACGACGCTCGCCGGTTGGGAGGAGGAGAGGGACGTGTCGATGAGCGAGTGGGTTTCGAGGTCACCCGCGCAGACCTCGAGCGTCGGCATTCGCGTGCCGGCCGACCTGGGGCAACTCACCATGCTACGAGCGCTTGCCGAAACCGTCGCGCTGATCGCGGATTTCGCGCTCGACGAGGTGACCGACATCCGGGTCGCGCTCGACGAGATCGCCACGGCCCTGATCGCCGAGGCCGTTCCCGGTTCGGCGGTGGACTGTGACTTCGCCTACGACGACGGCCGCATGACCGTGCGGGTCGCGGGGGTGGCCTCGGTCTCGGATGCGCTCGACGAGAACAGTTTCGGCTGGCACGTGCTGCAGACGATCACCGACACGATCTCCTCGGAGACCGAGCCGTTCGACGCTGTGCGCAACGGCTTCCCGATCCTCGTCGAGTTCAGCCGGGCGCGAGGGGAAGCCGATGGCGGATGAGCGCAGCCGCCGTCACCGCGGTGGCGACAGCTACGACAACATAGAGCCCGTCTTCGAGGAACTGGCCGCGTTCGCGCCGGACGATCCGCAGCGAGAAGCGGTGCGGGAGAAGGTGATCGGGCTGTGCATGCCGCTGGCCGATCACATCGCGCGGAAGTTCTCCGGCCGCGGCGAGAACTTCGACGACTTGTTGCAGGTCGCGCGGGTCGGTCTGGTGCAGGCCGTGGACCGGTTCGACGTGAGCCGGGGTTCGTCGTTCCTGTCCTTCGCGGTGCCGACGATCATGGGCGAGGTGCGGCGGCATTTCCGCGACAACACCTGGGCGGTGCGAGTTCCGCGCCGTACCAAGGAGATTCAGCTGTCCATCGGCGGGACCGTCGATCAGCTCGCGCAACGGCTGGGCCGCATGCCCCGTGCGCGGGAGATCGCCGAGGAGCTCGACGTGGACCTGGTCGAGGTCACGCAGGCGCTGATCGCGGGTAATTCGTATCAGGTGTCCTCACTGGACGCGGTCACCAGCGACGACGGCGAGAACAGCCCGCTGTCGCTGATGGAGGTCCTCGGCGAGGCCGAGCCCCGCTACGATCGCGTCGAGGAGTTCATGGCCGTCAAGCCCTTGATCGCCGAACTCCCCGAACGCGAACGCAACGTGCTCATGATGCGCTTCTTCGAGAACAAGACCCAGACCCAGATCGCCGAGGCCCTGGGCATCTCGCAGATGCACGTCTCCCGCATCCTCGCCAAGACCCTCGGGTGGCTGCGCGAGGAAGCGTTGCGGGAGTAGCGCTTTCGCGCTCATCCAACCTCGGGTGGCTGCGGGGCGGTCGGGGACACCGGTCCCGGTTCCGGCGGAACGGGGCCGGGGCCCGGGATCGGGTCCGGCTGCCCCGGGTGGGGAAGCGGGTCGGGGGTCGGCACCGGATCGGGGGTCGGGTTCGGGGCGGGGTCGGGTGCGGGGATCGGGTCCGGCGGGCCGGGGTCGGGGCCGGGGACCGGGGGCAGGGTGTCCATGGTGAAACCTCCTCTAGCCGTGTCGAAGTAGGGCGCCGACGCCGTCGGCGGGCGCGTCGGCGTGGCCGGTGGTGACGACGGTCGCGCGGGCCGCGAGCGCGGCGACGGGCAGGGC
>NZ_JBSFPI010000039.1:0-41758 GCF_053588115.1 Nocardia sp. NPDC003482 | reverse complement strand
TCCCCCTCTCCCGCGCTCTCTGTTCTCTTCACATTCCCCCACAACCTCCTTTTTTCCCCGAATCTCTTTCTTTCGTGTTGCCCCACCACAACCACGCCCCCCACCGCTCCCACTTCTCTACTTAAAGGAGGCTCCATGCCCATCCATCGGTTGCCGCATTGGCGGCGGCCGTTCGCTGTTGCCCTGCTGATCGTCCTCGGTGTCGCAGGCACGGCGTGCGGCACCAAACATAGAGCGCCGCAATCTATGACGATCGTTGCGACGGCGTCCGCGGCCGAACCGGCAGTGACGCTGCCGGACACCATCAAGCGGCAAGTGGCCGCATTCGCTCAGTCCTCAGATGCCATCGGCGGGGCGACAGTCCGCATCGTCTCGTCGGCAACAGGGACGGTGGTCGAACACGATATGACCCCGCTTCGCGGACAGCAGGTCGAACATGCCCCTGCCGCCCGGGACAAGAAAATTCACGACGCACTATTGGAACTCGGGCGCCAATTGTCCGGCCTCACCGCCGACCGGCCTGGCCTGAATCTTCTCGCGCTGCTCGACCGCGCCAGTCTGTTGCCCGGCTCCAATCTCGTGGTGCTCAGTTCGGGTCTGTCCACCGCTGATCCGCTGGATTTTCGGCAGCTCGCCTCCGATGGCGACGCGGAGAGCATCGTGGAATCGGTGAAGCGTCAAGGCATGCTGCCGAACCTCGCTGGGCGTCACGTGACACTCGTGGGCCTTGGCCAGAGCAGTGGCACGCAGCCGACCGAACCGCCACAAGTTCGAAACTTCGTGTCACAGGTATGGCTTGCGCTCTGTCTTCAGGCCGGAGCGGCTATGTGCGTCGAGGCCGGCCGGGATGACGCTGCGCCGCCAGCCGCACAGCTTCCGGTGCCGGTGGTGCCGATTCCTGCCGTCTACACGGCGCGAGGCTGCCCTGTGTGGGCGCGACTGTCCGATGACGAACAACTGCGCTTCCCGCCTGATCAGGCCGTGATGCCCGCCGAAGCCAACACAGCACTGTCACCCATCGTGCAGGCTGCCATCCGGTGTTCGCTCATCGTTGATGTCGCGGGCTTCATTGCCGATACCGGCAGCGGCACCGACGTCACCAATTTGTCGGGAAGCCGCGCTCGTGCCGTCGCGGATCGTCTTGTCGCGCTGGGTCTTCCCACTGCTCTACTCGGCACCGTGGTCGGTCGCGGTGCCGCCGATCCGGTCATCGACAACCTTGTTGGCGGGACGTTCGATGAGTCCAGAGCCGCGCTCAATCGGCGTGTCGAGCTGACGTTTCGTCGTCAGCCGTAGCCGAAATTCAGTGCCTCTTCAGCACTTTCGCGTTTAACAGAAAGGAGGGCTTGCCATGTCCTCACAACGACGAGGACCCCATCGGCCCCCGCCCCAACCGTCGCAGGCATACCGGCAGCACCGGGTGCCATTGCCCCACTTCGCCCTGTCGCTCCTCCTCGGCTCACCGATTCCCAGGCGCTGGGCATTGATTATCGAGAGCCTGGTGCGCGAGCAGCGGCGCATCGGCAGGGTCCGGCCGCCGGACAAATTGAGCTATGAAGAGGGCTTGGTCGTCAGCCGGGGCAAGGCCGCGGGCGAAGCCAAGCGGGACCAGGCCGCGCGCAAACTCGCGGAGCTGGTCGCCCAGGCTGACGTCATCAGAATGAAGCTGCTGAACCTTACGCGGGAGGCGGCCCGCCTCGATGACCAGTTGGTCACGGGCGTTCGCGGCGAGCTGGTCAAGGCGCGCGACGCAATGGAGCGAGTGAAGTTCCTGACCGCGACGGTAACGGACGCGGCCAACGCCGGGCAGCTCAAGCATCGCCGTGTATCCCCGCGACTTCGGCGGCTGATCCCGTACGCGACAGTATTGGACTTTCCCGTGTTGCTCTGGTTCGTCGGCTCAGTCTTCAATGTGGATTGGTCGAATCTGACTGGTGCCCAAGGGTTTATCCCACTGCTTACCAGCATCGTGTTCGCTTTCCTGGCCACCGCCGTCGTCGCCCTGGGGTTGGGCTTCATGGGCGACGAGTTGAAGGGCTACAAGGACGACGAGGGCCATATTCGGCTGCCGCGGGGCCGGGCGCGTGTGCTGCCACTCACCTATGTCGCATTCTCGATCGCCGTCGCTGTCGGCGCTGGTGTGACGATGGCCTATCGGATCGTGGCCGACGCCAGCCAATCCGGCGGCAGCTGGATGGCGGCCAGCATTCTGTGCCTGTTCTTCGCCGTCATCGTGATGCTGCTGAATTTGGTGGTGTGGTCGGTTCACTTCCGGGACGGCTCGACAACAACGGACGAGCTGGATCATTTGGCCGCCCAACTGGTTCCGATCGAACGGCGGCGCGTCGGTTTGCAGCGCGAGCACGATGACCTCACGGGCCGCCTGGAAGCGCTCAAGTGCGAAGGCAAAACGATCGCTGATTCAGTCCACGACACCATCAACGATTCCGTAGTGGGCGCACATCAGGTCGTGATGCTGGCTCGCAGCTATCACCAGGGGTGCGGCTGGAGCGTCGATCTTCTGACCCCCGCTCGTAACTGCAATGGATTGATCGCACCGCTCGTGGTGATCGACCTGTCGACCATCGAGGAACTGAGCTGTCGGCTTATGGGCGAAGACAACGCAGCAGCCGACGATGAGTCCGATGAGAATGTTCAAATCGAGCTGAGGGGAGAACTCATCCCGGTGTCCTAAAAATATCTTTCGATGGTGCCGCCCGCCGAACCGGCGGCACCATCGAATCGAAGACTGAGAAGAGGGAGGATTATATGGAAATTGGCAATAATTCATCACCGTGGGAATTTCTCGGGAATATCCCCGAAGGCGACCATCCGTTTCTCACGGTTCACATGACCGAATCGACAGTCCACAAGCTGGCGGCGACACTCCGCGAAATTGTGGACATGTCCGAAATCCACCAGGACATGGCCCCACGCACCACCGAGCGGATTTGGGAACTGCTGACCGCCCTCACCGGGGAACTGATGGCGTGGATCGAAGGGTGGCGGGTATGAGCGGCGGACATGATCCGCTCGGCCTACCGGACAAGCTGATGGCTATATGCCTGACGCTGCTCGGAGCAAGCATCGCTCTGTACTGCGCGATGAAAGTCGTACAAGCCATCCTTCCCTTCCTGGTTGCAGTCATCGGAATCGGCGCGCTCATTTGGATAGGGATTGTTGTGTATAAAACCTGGCGCGAACGTTTCTAAGAAATAGTGCGCTTAATAGCATTTTGACTTGAGAGTCGCCTAGGCCGTTTCGCCCTGTGGAAAGACTGTGCATCTCTGCGCGCAAGCGATTGAACAACTCACAGCTCGCGTGGTAAACCGAAATAGACGAGTGTTGGCGAGCGGCAACGCATTCGAATCGCCATCGTGGGAATGGTCGTCGCAGTAAGAAATCTAATTGCGATAAAAGGAGGAATCATCATGTCCAAGACTAGACGAGAAAATCACCGCCGCCCTGCCAAGGGAAAGAACCAGCCGACACGGCCCGAACGTCGTATCTCGGTTCGTAGCGTCAGGCGCGAACTGTATGACCTCCGCAGCCTCGGCCGGACGGCAATCAGACTCGCCCTGGCCGAAGCCGAAGAGGAGAAAGCCGCCGAAGTCCAGCAGCACAGCAAACGCCAGAGGCCCACAGGCGTTGATGACGCCGTAGCCACACTGGAGGGCGCGGATGGAGAATGAGCAGCTCCCCCTTCCGCTTGAGCCAGAAACCTTCGTATGGCAGCGGGTGTGGTTTCCCCGCCCCTTTCGCGAAACCACAGCATTCGGGCTGATCCGCTATTGGGCATCGCAGGACCACGCGCCACATATCATCCTTGAGGCCAGAGCATCTGTCGACGGCGTGGCGTATCTCGTAGGAAGCCAGCTCAAGAACGCCGAACGGGTCTCGCAAGCCATCGAGACGCTTGTCCAGGGCAGCGTCGTGACGCACTTCCTCGATGGGCGCGATCCTGTCGTTACGGCTCGAAGGGTGCAGGCATCGACCTCAGGGCGAACGCTGGAACCAGATGATGCCGTGAGTTCGGCCAAGGCCATCCTTCATGCGATGACGGCCGTTTCGAGAGGCGAGCAGTTGGTCATCCAACTTGCCCTCGGACCGCGGCGACGGCCGCAACTGCCACCCTCTATACCCCAACAGGAAAACCAGACGGTGGTGTCGAAGGTGCTCGATGGCATCAAGCCGGCCCCGGATGCCGATGCGAAACAGGCGCTGGCAAGAAAGCGTGGCCAACATGGCTTTGACGCCACGCTGCGGATTGGTGTTACAGCCTCAGAGGAGGTACGCCGCCGAACTTTGCTCCTCGGCCTAGCGTCGGCGCTCGGCACCGTAAACGCTCCCGGCGTTCACCTTGTCCTTCGGCCGGACGCCGCGAAGCGGATCAATGAACCGGGGGCGACGTGGATGTTCTGGCCGCTCATCGGCCATGCCCGTCATCTCGCAATCAGCGAGGCGGTGCGCCTCTCGGGCTGGCCGGTATCCGATAAGGAAGAAGTATTTCCTGGGCAAGGTTCCCTGCATCCGAGGAAACTGCGGCCGACACCCGCGCTCTTGAGCGGACAGCGTGTCATTGCGAACTCGGACGCTCCAGGAATAGAGGGAATGGTCGGATACGGTGTCGATGATTCGATGAGACATACTCACCTACTCGGCCCCAGCGGAACTGGAAAATCAACCCTGCTGCTCAACCTGATTGTTTCCGATCTGCAAGCCGGGCATGGTCTTGTAGTGATGGAACCAAAGGACCTTGTAGAAGATGTTCTGCATAGAATCCCCAAAGAGCGCTGGAAAGATGTCGCGATCCTAGATCCGCTCGATGAGTTCCCTGTCGGCATAAATCCTCTCGACCGCATGCGCGGTGGAACACCGCCGGAAGTTGTTGCCGACAGCATTTTCAATATTTTTTACACGCTTTACGGTGACTCTCTCGGACGAAGAAGCGGCGACATCTTGCGTGAGTCGCTAAAAGCGATTGCACTTCGCGCCGACCCGAGCCTGATCATGCTGCCACTTATCATGACCGATCCGAACTTCCGCCGACCGCTTGTGCGAAAGGCGGTGGCGCGCGATCCATTCGCAGCCGGAACGTTCTGGTCTTGGTACGAAGAGCTTTCCCCTGAAGGGGCGATGAACAATATTGCTCCGTTGTCTAACAAAGTCCGGCCATTCCTGGATATATACCTTCGCGGCATTCTCGCCCAGCAGCGGCCTCGCTTCAATGTACGGCAAGTTCTTGAAGAAAAGAAGATCCTGCTGGTACCCCTGCAGCCGGGCGTTATAGGGCCTGATCGGGCTCGCCTCCTCGCAGCATTCGTGTTGGCCGAACTCTGGCTGGCGATTCGCGAACGGGCCGCCACGCCTGAAGCCAAGCGCGACCCCGTGATGGTGTACGTCGATGAGGTACAGGAATTCCTGAACCTGCCAGTTGACCTTGACGATGCACTGGCTACCGCCCGCAGCCTCAAAGCTGGATTCCACCTGGCCCATCAGTACATCAGCCAACTGCCGCCCCAGATGGCACGCGCCTTCAAAAATAACGCGCGCAACAAAGTTGCCTTTCAACTCGGCGCTGACGACGCCAAGGAGATGGCCACCGGCCAGTCCGCGCTCGCTCCAGAGGATTTCACTGCCCTGCCCGCCCACCATGTGTACATGAAGCTCGTGCGCGACAACTCGGTGCAGCCGTGGGCCTCCGGCGAGACGCTGCCGCCACCACCGAAGACCAGCGATCCGTCGACGATTCGACAGCTGAGCCGCGAGCAGTTCGGACGTCCACGGGCAGAGATCGAGGCCGAATTTCGGCAGTTGCTCGACGGCCCGGCCACAGGCAACACTGCTGGATCGCCTACCCCGCGCTCCCGTGGCCGCAAGCGGAGGCAAGCATGAGCGGTGACATTGAACGGTCTGATGTGGCTGATGCAGACGGTCACTTCAGCGGTCGTTTCAGTTCGCCGACCCCTGCCCCAATGCCCCTAGTCAATCCCCATTCCGCTTCGTTACCAGCACCGACTGATGGTGCCTCCGGCACCATCTCAATGCCGAAGCGGCGGGTCTCTCAGCGGGGCCTGCTGACTATCGCCGATTCCTTGAGTGACCGAGACTGGCAGGTCCTCAAGTCCGTTGCCGCACACCGATTTCTGACGGTCGACCAGATTCGTCGATTGCATTACGCCGATCTCAATCCGTCATCCAGTTCACGCCTGACCCAGAAGGCACTGCAGCGGCTGAGACGGGATCGGCTGCTGGGTACTCTGGACCGCCGGATTGGCGGTGTGGGCTTCGGCAGCAGCGCGCTCGTCCATTACGTCGATGTCGTTGGCTATCGCCTCCTCGACCACGAAAACGGGCTGACAGTCAGGCGTCATGCCAAAGAGCCAACGGAAACATTTCTCAGACACACGCTGGAGCTCGCCGACACGCATCTGCGCCTGGTCGACGCGGACCGCCGGAACGAGTTGGAGCTGGTGTCCTGTCAGCTGGAGCCTGACTGTTGGCGAAGCTACCTCCACCTCGGCGGCGTCCGGGTGTGGGTGAAGCCCGACCTGTACATCGAGACTACGACTCAGCGCGGTAGCGATGAAGTGGACAGCTTCTTTCTGGAGCGAGATCTCGGCACGGAAAGCATTCCGCGGCTGCTCAACAAGTGCCGTATCTACCAGTCCTATGAACGCTCCGGCATCGAGCAAGGCGAAGACGAGCAGGAATTTCCGCCGGTCGTATGGATTATGACCCACCGCAACATGGCAACTGCGGAGCGGCGCCGGCGGGCACTGCGCGAGGCCATCGAGCATGACTCACGGCTCGATTCATCCCTCTTCCACATCATCGCCCCGCATCAATTAACAAAATTCGTAAAAGAAGGAGGTACTGTATGACTGATAAAATCATTCCTGCGAAATTTCGAACCATCTTGGCCGACCCACCGTGGCCAACGAACCAGACTGGTCATTGGGGTGCGAGCAACCACTATCGTCTCATGAGCATGGAGCGGATCAAGGCAATGCCCATCGCGGACCTGGCCGAAGAAAACGCGCATCTCTTCCTATGGGTGACAAACGGCACGCTCCGCGACGGCTACGACGTAATGGAAGCATGGGGCTTCATTCCGCGCTCTCCACTTACATGGATAAAGCCCTACAGCACCCTGGGCATTTACTTGAGAAATGCCACCGAACATCTTCTTTTCGGTACTAGAGGAAAAGCTCCAGTGAATTTCAAGCGACAGGCAACGTGGACGTATGCACCCCTCCAGGAACATAGCCACAAGCCGGAAGAACAATTTGCGATTATCGAGCGTCTGTCCGGCGGTCCGTACTTGGAACTGTTCGCGCGCCGCCGTCAGCCAGGATGGAGCGCATGGGGAAACGAAATAGATTCCGACATTGTGATTCCCGGTTATCCTGTGCCATCAGACAGTCGGCATCAACAGGGCGGTGCCGCCTGATGCCAGTGCGAATTTCGGTCCGCGCTGGTCCGCGATAACACAGGTCTCACAGGAGTTCGCCTCGTCGGTGGAATGCGGCTGGTTCCCTGAGTGCCCCCGCACTCGCCAGTCGCACCACTACCGAGGAGGTAGCTGCAATGTCCCAGCCGGACAACGACTCCACCCGCAAGACCATTGCGATCAGGGTCGATCCCGACATCCATGCTGAGCTGAGCCTCATCGCGCAGCTCCGTGGACATACGCTCGCGGACGAACACCTGCAAGCCGTGCTGAATCACATTGAGAAAGCGCGAGAAGAGCCTGATCTTGCGGAGCGCGCCGAACAGGCCATCGAGGAAATCGAGCGCGAAGCAGCAGTCCGACGCGATGCGATCAACCGGCTGCGGCGATCCAAGGCGACGTCACCCACGACGACCGAGGAACGCAGCAGCACGGCACCGCCGGCCTCGCCCCAGAAGCGAACACGGCGGAGCGCCGACCCGTCGGAGGACTGACCATATCCCTGGTAACGATGCCGCTTAGCGACATGTTCCAAAGATAAGGTCGAAGTCCGAATGCCCTTACCAGACAGGCGGGCGGCAATTGGCTTTTGCCAACACCGCCCGCCTGCACGGAAGGGCTGCCGAACAGTTAATAAAAATACATCGATAGCACACCTCTTAATCGGCCTTAATTGTTGTTAAATTCTCTCGAAAACCGTTGATTTTCGCCAATTAAAGAGTTATTCTCTGGTGAGATTTCATTAACGGAGAATTAAATCTACATGGATCAGAAGCATGCACTCCGAGTCGCCGTGAAGATAGTTACGGCTCGTGAAGCCTACGATTGGTCGATCACTGAACTAGCGAAACGATCAAACGTAGACAAGAGCGCGCTGTGGCGAATTGAGCAGGGGCACGCGCTCGACATTCGGCCGCGTACCTTGCGTGCCATCAGTGAAGCGCTCGGCATGCCTCCGTGCGACCTTTACTACGCGGCAGGCTGGATGGACAAATGGGAGCTGCCGCCTCTGAAGACCTATCTTCACGCTAAATACAGCAATTTGCCGTTAGGTGCCCGCAGGAAGATTCTCAAAATATGCGAAGAGATTGCTGAGGAGTCCGGCATCTGTATTGCTGACATCGACCTTACGCGCGGGCGCGACAAAATGGTTGATGAGCTGGAGGAGAACATTAGGAGAGATGCATCGAACGCATGAAGGGAGGTTTTAATATGACCGAAGATCACACACGCGAGACAACTCAGACACTTGACAGCGAGACTCTGCTGCGAGTTCTCGCGCAAACAGCATTGCGCGTTGCCGACGGCGAGAGCGTTCACGCTGACTGGCTGATACTCCAATTGCGCTCAGACCCCATGAACCGAAACCCATCGCCCTCCCCGACTTCACTCTTCACTATAACGGAAGCCGCGGAAAGGCTGCGTTTGAGTAAGTGGAGCATTTACGACCTTATCCACAAGAATCAACTGCTATCCGTGAAGATCGGTCGTCGCAGGTTTATTCCGAGTGCCGAACTTAACGGCTATCTGAATTCACTGCCACTCACCGGCGGGTACCTGCAATGAGTCGCCGAGTGAAAGGTGGCGGTAGCGTATACAAACGCCAAGATGGTCGATGGGAGGGCGCGGCATATCTTCCTACCGTAAGTGGGGCAGCGCGACGTGTACGGGTATATGGCAAGACAGCAAAAGAGGTAAATGACAAGCTCACCGTTAAACTGGCCGATGCCAAGCGCGGCATTCCCGTGCCCGATCGCTCATGGACGGTTGGCGCATACCTCGACTATTACATGGCTGACGTTGCCCCGAAGGTGCTTCGTCCCTCGACAGTAGAACTGTACGAGACAATAATAAGAATACACATTCGACCTGCGCTTGCCTCGCAGTCTTTGACCGGCCTAACCGTCGTCACTCTTCAAAAGATCATGGACGGGCTGCTCGCGCGCGGTATGAGCATTGCAACCGCCATTCAGGTTCAAACCGTTTTGATGGCAGCATTTACGAACGCTATGCGTGAAGACGTGCTGATGCGAAACGTAGCCCGGTTGGTCAAAGTAGGCACACCAGAGCGCAAGGTGGTTCAGCCCTGGACCGCTGACGAAGTACGGCATTTCCTGAGCTTTGCCAAGAATGATCAGCACTACCCTGCCCTCCTAATCGCCGCGACATATGGAGCACGGATCGGTGAGATTATGGGGCTCCGCTGGTCAGACGTGGATTGGGAGAGCAATGTCATCCATATTCGCCAGCAGCTCATTTGCGTACGAAGAGAACTGATCATCGGCCCATTGAAAACCAAGAAGAGCAGGCGTGATCTCCCCTTGCTGCCGCCCGTGCGGGCAGCCCTTCTCGACCACCGTTCCAGGATGACGGCAAGTGGTATCGAGCCAGCCGATGACCTCGATTTGATAATGCGCACGGTAAAAGGTCTACCGATGCGCCCTAACTATCTGTCTCAAGAAGTATTTCAAAGACTAGCTCGGCGCGCAGGGCTTCGGCGCGTGCGCTTCCATGACTTCCGGCATTCAGCCGCTACTCTGCTCAAGAATTTGGGAGTCCCGGACAAGGACATACAGGCCATCTTGGGCCATGCCAGGATCAGCACAACGCAGGAGATATACCAGCATGCGGATGTTTCGCTTCAAGAGCGGGCGCTGAGTCAGGTAGAACGTGTGTTGTTGAATGTTGGCGACAGCACCATTAGCCGTCAAAATAAGCCGTCAAACGACAATTTGGCCATCGTAAGTGCCGCAACTCAATCCGTTAATCGTGCATCTAGCGGCGAAAACAATACAAGTATATACTATTTCTCTCGACTGCAGAATGAAACAGTGTTCACCCCCGTTGCCCGACAGATCCAAACGTGTACGAACACGCACATATTAGGCGCATTAGCCGTCAGTTTAGCCGTCAATAGCCGTCAGTTTGGCGACATTCATAACTCTCTGTGGCAGTGGATTTCGCTGCGCGATGCGCTCTCACCTACGCCCACATCATTCGTCGATCGGCTCGCTGCTACCGCGAAGGAGCATTAATTGAAGAAGACACCTGTACGCCGGAATGACAATTCCATTCCGGCGGTTCGAGGAAAATCTGTCCTGCTGCTACGTGTCTCCAGCAAGGATCAGTTGACCACCGCCGTGGATATGGACCCCGAAGGGCTATCCATCGGCACGCAGCGAGCAGTTTCGGAAGCCAAGGCCGAGAATCTGAACGCTGACGTAGTGAAGGTGTTCATCGAGCCGGGGTACTCTGCCTCTCGCCTCACAATCGACGAGCGGCCTGTGTTCCAGGAGCTAATGACGTTCCTGCAGGCCAACCCTGACATCGACTACGTGATCGTCTACATGCGATCCCGAATCTTCCGCAACCGCTACGAGGCGGCCATCGTGGAATACCAGCTCAAGCGGGTCGGCATCCGGCTGGTCAGCGCCAAAGAAGACTTCGGTGATGGCCCATACGCCGAGGCTATCGAGGGCATGGTCGACGTGATGAACCACTTCACCAACAAGATTCAGGGCCTCGACATCCAGGAGAAGCTGCGCCGCAAGGCAGTTGATCTCGGCGGGACGATCTCTCGCGCTCGCCTCGGCTATCTGAACGTGCGGGTGAACTACGAGGGCACGCTGGTGAACAGCATCGGTATCGACCCGCAGCGGGCACCCTTGGTGCGCAAGGCGTTCGAGCTGTATTCGACCAACCAGTACTCGATTGAACGCCTGGAAGCCACGATGGCGGACCTGGGGCTGACGACGCGGGCCACGAAGCGCTATCCGGAACAGCCCGTCTCTGGCAGCAAGCTACACGACATGTTGGGCGACCCCTACTACGTGGGCTTCGTCGTCTACAAGGGCGACATCTACCCTGGCCGGCACGAGCCGATCATCACGCCCGAACTGTTCGAGCGGGTGCAAGAAGTGATGAAGGCCCGCAGCGGCCGGGGGCAACGCGACCGGGTCCATAGCCACTATCTGAAGGGCTTCCTGTTCTGCGACCGCTGCCATCAGGAAGGTCGAACCAGTCGGCTGATCTTCGCCGAGGTGACGGGTCGGAGCGGCGTCAAGTACCAATACTTCGTCTGCCGAGGGCGTGAAGACGGCTTCTGCAACTTGCCGCACCTTCGGGTCGAACTGGTCGAGGATGTAATTGCCGAGCACTACCAGACGCTTGCCCTACCAGCGGATTTCATCACCGATGTCCGCAACCTACTCGATGAAACGCTGGCCGACGAAACCTCCAGCGTGAAGGAACGCCATGCGTCCCTACAACGACAGCTTGCCAAGCTGAGTCAACAGGAAAACCGGCTTGTCGATGCCCTTGCCGACGACACCATGCCGCAAGCGAAAATCAAGGCCAAGCTGCGCGACATTGCGGTCCAGCGTGCCCGCATTGAGGCCGGACTGACTGACACATCCGCAGAACTCGCCTTGGGCGCTCAGATGCTTCGTGACGCCCTCACGCTGGTCTCTGATCCCGTACAGCTCTACCGCACCGGCACCGATCCGATCCGGCGGTTGCTCAACGAAACATTTTTCGAGCGGTTCTACCTCGATGACCCGAGCGTGACGAGCGATGACAAGACGCCGCTCTTCGCCGACCTGCACGACGCTCATCGGGCGTACCGTCGTCGGGCGGTTACCGCTCCGGATGGCGTCCATCTGGCCATCGAACGGGCCGAACACGATCATGTAGATGCGGCGAAACGATCGAACAAGCGCAAGCGGCCTCCGTCATCGGACGCGGATGCTCAAGCAGTCCAGAACGGAGAAAACGGCCTTACCCTCGCCAGTGTCCTTTCGGTCACTGGTTCAGGTAAGGCCGCTCTGGTCGGGGTGACAGGATTTGAACCTGCGACCCTCCGCTCCCAAAGCGGATGCCCGCCGCTGCATCGAGCATGGGCCAGTTGATGCGAGCGAGGCGAGATCGACCCCGACCCCACGGATGGTTTCTCATGACCAACCCGCGCGTCCCGTCGCTGGAGCAGTGGCATCAGGCCATCACCGACTGCCCGGAACCCCAGCGAATGTGCTGGTAGGCACTCACCGACCTCCCTCATCTCCACATCGACATCCCCTCCTCGCTCGACGTCACGGGATGGGCGGTCACAGTTGCCGATCGCACCTTCGGCTCCCGTGGCTACGACGTCGCCCTCATCGCCCGCAACCGCGCCAAGCTCGACGACCTCGTCGCCCAGCTCACCGCCGAGGGCATCGGCGCCGCCGCGTTCCCGGCGGACGTGCTCGACCACGACGCGCTGACCGGGCCCTCGAGGACGCTGCCAGCCGGTTCGGCCGGCATCGACGTCCTGGAGCACTCTCCGCTCCGGCCATCGGCTCGGTGAACCTCACCTCCACGTCCCGAACCGGCCCCTCCGACGTGCAGGGATGGTTCGACCTCCTGCTCTACAGCGCCATCACGGCCACGCAGGCCGTCCTGCCCGCGATGCGTGAGGTCGGCGCGGGCACCCTGCTCGTCACCAATGGTGCCGGCTCGATCGATCCCACCCCGATGCTCGGCAACGTCAACCCCGCCCAGGCGGCGCTGCGCATCTGGGCGCTCAACCTGCACAAGGAGCTGGCCCGGCACCGGTGTCCGGGCCGCGCACGTCGCCGTCGGCGCGTGGTCGGCGCGGACGGCCCTCCCGAAGTTGCGACCGCCGAGGCCGAGGACGTCGTCGACCCGCTCTATGGGGACCTGCGCACCCACCGCGACGAAGCCGAGCGCGTCCTTCCCGTCTGACGCCCGAGCTCACCGCGCTCAATCCTGATGGGCTGCGGGCGTTTTCCGCCCGGCGCCACCGAAGATCCTGCTCATCGTCGCCGCGGTCATCATGTCGGGCCGGTTCGGGCCCTACTCCTTCTGAGCCCTCCCCCTCACAGCGGCCCGGCCCGCGACCGCGCCGCCCGGGCGGCTGCATTATCCAGAGTGGGACCGCAACTTCGGCAGCGTAACGGAGCTGCGCGCCGCCGCACTCGAGCGCTCTCTCACACCCGCTGCGGCCACCCGTCTGTCGACCCGCGCCCTGCGGGGTGATAGGCGCGGGCGGTCGCGCGTCGCAGGGCGGTATGCAGCCAGGCGGTATCCGCGGAGTGGGCGGACTCCAACGCCTCGGCGATCACGAGGTGGACCTCCTCGATAGGAACGCCCTGTTCCGCGCAGCGGGCGATCGCCTCCTCCAAGCGCTGGAAGGTGAGGGCGCCGGAGTGCTCGGCGACGTCGAAAAGCGTTCGGGCCGTGCGGGATCCGTCGGCGACCAGATCCACCACGGCATCGGGGACGCGGCCGCCCTCGATCGCTCCCGCGCGCGCGTCTCGCATCGACACTCCCCCCGACCGACTTCCGACCTCAACCGGACCTGATAGTCCGGTTATGCTGTCAGTCTCCACGTGCCGGGCGACGATTTCAACTCGAGCAGCACCCGATCGCCGGAGCACCGCGGTCGTTGACTCATTCGATAACTCTGTTACTGTCCAGTAGTCAAGATCGCGTTCTCGAGCCCGAGACGCGTGTCTTCGCTTGCTGGCCAAGCACTTCGGCAATGACGCAGAGTGAGGCGTGAGGTTCGTGATGTATCAACGGGAAGATGGTTCTCGCACTCGGCGGCGCTGGGCCACCGCGGCGGTCGCGGCGGCGTGCCTGACCGCGGCGAGCACCGGCGTGGCGGTGGCCGTTCCACCCGTCGCGGCGCAGGCCGCGGATTTCTACACCCCGCCCGCGTCGATCCCGCAGGAGCGGGGCGCGATCGTCAAGACCGCCCCGATGCCGCTGTACGCCGCGGCGCCGGATGGGCAGGGCTGGCCGGGCCGGGCGCAGCTGGTCATGTACACCAGCCGTCTTCAGGACGGCACCCCGGTCGCGGTCAGCGGGACCTTCATCGACGCCGCCGGTCCCTGGCAGGGCGCGGGGCCGCGCCCGACCGTGGTCATCGCTCCCGGCACCTCCGGCCAGGGCGACCAGTGTGCGATGTCCAAGGCGTTCGCCACCGGTATCACCGCCTACACCGATCCCGCCCCGGGCATCTCCGCCAACCAGGAACTGCCCGCCTCCCAGGTGTGGAGCGCGTTGGGCGCCCGCGTCCTGGTCACCGACTACATCGGTCTCGGCACGCCCGGCACCCACACCTACGGCAACCGCCGCGAGCAGGCCCACGCCGTCCTCGACGCCGCCCGCGCCGCCAACACCCTCGCCGGGGTCGGCCCCGAAACCCCCCTGGTCCTGTGGGGCTACTCCCAGGGTGGCGGCGCCACCGCCGCGGCCGCCGAACTGCAACCCGACTACGCTCCCGAACTGAACCTGAAGGGCACCTGGGCCGGAGGTCCGGTCGCCGACCTCGCGGCGATCCTGCCGCACATCGACGGAGCCCTCATCGGCGGCGCCATCGGATTCGCCATCAACAGCCTGCTGGCCCGTTATCCGGCCTTGAATGCCGCCATCGATCGCGTCGCCAGCCCCGCTGGGCGGCAGATCCTGAAGGAACTCGGCGATTCCTGCATCGCGGATATCATCGTCCGTCATCCGTTCGTCAGAACGAACGCCCTCACTCTGGACGGTCGTTCCCTCACCGAACACCTGGCGGAGATACCGGAAGCCGCTCCCGCCCTCGCGGAGAACAAGGTCGGCAACCTCACCCCGAAGACCCCCGTCTTCATCACCAGCGGCCGCAACGACGACACCGTCCCCTACGGCCAGGCCCACCAACTCGCCCAGGACTGGTGCGCCGAAGGCGCCACCGTCACCTTCCGAACCGATGAACTCCCTCCGATCCTTCCCGGCGCCACCATCCCCAACCACTTCGGCCCCGAACTGATCGACGGCTTCGGCCCCGACAACGCCGTCACCTACCTCCTCGACCGCCTCGCCGACAAACCCATCTCCGGCTGCCGCATCGACTGAACGGCCTTCGACGACGCCGCTCGATCCGGAAGCGGCGGTCTGCCAACGGCTCCCACGGCGATCTCCGAAAAAGCCCGCGCCACAGCAGGATTGGCCACCACCGCCCCACTGTTCCATGCGGTCAAGGCCACAAATAGGTGGCCAGCAGCGCCGCCCAGAGCACGACCACCCAGGCATCGGTGGCAACCCGCAACCATCGCGGGGCGTGGCGAATCTCCATGAAGTAGCGGATGATCAGGCGGGACTTGATCGCGCCGAGCACGACGATGGCGGCGATGAGTTCCTTGCTCAGCGAGGCGGTGGCTCGAGTGTGACCGGGAGTGAGCTGCCAGGCCAGTACGGTGATTACGGCCAGCGCGGCCCACACGGCGACGACGACCCGTTTATCGCGCGCGAACCGTGTTGGGGCGGTAGATGATTCGGTCACTTGTCGCCTCATGAGGTAGAGAATGGCGAAGATGACGGTCCACAGCAGGTCGATCATGTGCCAGTACAGGGCGCCCTGTTCGGCGATGCCGATCCGTTCCGAATGCGGGATAGCGGGTCCGCGTAGGTGCACGGTGACGATGCCGAGGACGAGTAGTCCCAGTGCCAGATGCGCCAGATGGATGCCGGTCAGCGCGTAGTAGAAGCTGAAGAACTCGTCGCCGATGGTGTAGCCGCTGGTGATCTCGTGGTGCCATTCGTAGATTTTGAATGTCAGTATTTCATCAGGGGTTTCGCCACCGGCCTGCAATGGCTGACCACCCACTCGGGCTGGCCGCTGATCTGCGACAACGTCGACGACCCAAAAGACACCATCACTGATCCGCTGGCAGCACAAACCGCACCCGCCGAGGTTCTGACTGGCTGGCCGCCGCTTCCGGAGGGGATACCCGCGCATGAAGCCGCGGGAGCATTTCATGATGTCTGCCGAGTATTTCATTTCGAGGTTCTCGGACAGAGTTCGCGAAGACGGTCCGCGCAAACAGTCGGCATGATCAAATCCACGTGAGCGAAACCCGTCTCTCCTCCCGAGGAGATCGCTAACTTTTTTGCATGGAGAATGTGGGAGTTGCGGGGGGTCGATCAACAATCATCGCCGTGGAATGGGAGCATCCGGATGCGGTTGTTCTTCGCGAGGAGATGGACTCGGAGATCGGTCCGCGTTACCAAGACGTCGAAACAGCCGAGGCGGGACACGCGTTGTCGGTCGATCCCGACAGTGTGGTGGTGACCTATATCGCCTACGACCGGGCCACGGGAATTCCGATCGGGCACGCCGCCCTACGCCTCGGCGCCGCCGGGCTGGAGATCAAGAGAATGTTCGTCCGACGTGAGCAGCGGGGCGCCGGTGTCGCCGAGCAACTGCTCGCCGCCGTGGAGCGGGCCGCCGAATCGCGGCGTGAGCGGCGAATCGTGTTGCAGACGGGGTTACGGCAGCCGGAAGCCGTGCGATTCTACGAGCGGTCCGGTTACCGCCGGATTCCGATCTTCTCCCCCTACGATCTGGTGCCCCTGTCGGTTTGCTACGAGAAGGTTCTCGAAAGCCCGCACACGTCCGAATAATTCAATTCCACAGATACTCGTGAATTCACCGATCGAAGGTAGTACGTTGACTGTTATCTATTTCGCGGGCTCGATCCGCGCGGGACGCGAAGACGTTCCCACGTATCAGGCACTCATTTCTCATCTGAAAAGCTTCGGCACCGTGCTCACCGAGCACGTCGGAGACTGCACCTTGTCCCAGTACGGGCAATCGCATTTGACCGACACTTTCATTCATGATCGCGATCTGCAATGGTTGCGGAGCTCGGATGTGGTCGTGGCGGAGGTCACAACCGCGAGTCTGGGAGTCGGTTACGAGATCGCGCACGCGGTCACCCACGATATTCCGGTCCTCGCCCTGTTCCGGGGGCCGCGCGACCGCGTGTCGGCGATGATCGGCGGCAGCTCGGGCGTGACCACTGTCGGCTACGAGGACCTGCCCGCCGCCTACGCCGCGATCGACGCCGCCCTGGAGGGACGATGAGCCGCAACATCACCGCCGCCCTGGTCGAGGTCCTCGACGACATCGCCCGCCGCGGCGTCGTCGTGCGCTCGCGCGGGGGCGAGCAGAAGGAGGTCGTCGGCGCGGTGGTGACGCTGGACCGACCGACCGAGCGGGTGCTGACCGTCCCGCACCGCAACAACAACGTCTTCGCCCAACTCGCCGAGACCATCTGGGTGCTCGCCGGGCGTAACGACATGGAATTCCTGACCCGGTATCTGCCCCGCGCGGGTGAGTTCTCCGACGACGGGAAAACGTGGCGGGCCGCCTACGGGCCGCGGCTGCGATCGTGGGGACCCGGCGGGCTCGACCAGTTCGGCGCCGTGCGCGATCGCCTGCGCGAAGACCCTTACACCAAACGCGCCGTGGCGACCATCTTCGACCCCGCGCTCGACCATGTCGACACCCTCGACGTGCCCTGCAACAACTGGTTGCATTTCCTGCAGCGTGACGCGAGCCTGGCGTTGAACGTCGCGGTGCGCGCCAACGACGCGATCTGGGGGTTCTCCGGCATAAACGTGTTCGAGTGGAGCGTGCTGCACGAGATCATGGCCCGCACGCTGGGCTGGTCGGTGGGCCGGATGTCCTGGTTCGTCGGCACTTTGCACGTCTACCAGCGCCACTACGCCACCGCCGAACGCATCGTGCGCCAGCGCGGTATTCGCAGCGTCTACGAATTCGGCGTCCCCGCGCTCGCGATCGAGACCGACCTCGACGGCCTCGATGAGACCCTCGCCGAGGTGTTCGCGGTCGAAGCCGCCGCCCGCCAAGGCGCGCACGAGCGGGCCGCCCGCATCAACGCCCTGATCACCGACCCGTTCTTCGCCGCGACCGCGACGATGCTGCGCGCCTTTCTCGCCTTCGCCGACGGCACCGATCCCGAAGCGGCGCTGCGCATCGTCACCGAGCTGCCGCCGTCGGATCTGCGGGTGGCCGCCCTCGAGTACATCAGCAGACGCGCGCGGACCCGGACGGTGCCGATGTTGCCGGAGGAGCGAGACTATCTGGGCTATTTCTGGGCCATGCACGACGCCGGCGTGGCGCTGGCCCGATGAGCACGCGCGCCCCCGCCCGACCCGACCGCGACCGGATCTCGAGTGCCCGGCTGTTCATCGCCTCCGATGTGATCACGCAATTCGGTGCGGGCATGGTCATCTCGGCCAGCGCGTGGTTCGTCTTCGACAAGACGCATTCGAGCAGCCTGGTCGCCGCGGTCGCCTCGGCCAACACCCTGGGCGGCGTGCTGGTCTCGCTGGTGGCGGGCTCGCTGGTCGACCGGTTCCGGCCCAAGCACGTCGCCGTCACCTCGCACGCCATCCGGGTCACGTTCATGACCGTGCCGCTGATCCTGTTCGCCGCCTTCGGATTTCACCCCGCCTTCGCGCTGCTGCTCGCACTCGACAACGGCATCGGCTGGAATCTGTACTTTCCGGCCTCGAAGGCGATCGTGGCCCGGCTGGCCGGTGACCGCGGCACGGCCGGTATGAATTCGGTGGCCGAGGTCTCGATGCAGATCGGGCTGTTCTCCGCGGGAGCCGTCGCCGGCGTCGTCTATCGAGCGGTCGGGTTCTATCCGATCCTCGCCGCCAGCGCCACGGCGATGTGCGTGGGCATCGTGATCCTCGCCCGCGTGCACGTACCGGACCCGATCGTCGAGCCCGGGGCCGACCTCGGCGCGCACGCACACACATTCCGAGCGGGATTGGGCTATCTGCGTGAGCACCCCCGCGCGCTGGCCCTGTCGCTGGTGTTGTGCTCGCCGTTCATTGCCGCGACGATCTGCGCGACCGCCCTGCCCGGCTACGCCAAGATCGACCTGGGCGCGAACTCGGTCGGTTACGGGTTGATCGCGACCGCGTGGGGCGCGGGAGCGTGCGTCGCGGGCCTGACCCTCACTCGCGCCGGGGAACGGCTGCGGCGCGGCGCGCTGGTGATCAGCGGACTGTGCACCCTCGCCGGATTCGGCCTGGTCATGACCCTGAACACCCATCTGCCCGTCGCGATCGTCGCCACCGTGGTCGCCGGCTTGGCCGCAGCGGGGACGCGCATCGCGCTGTACACCGAGATCATGGCCGCAGTGCCGAACCGGCTCCTCGGGCGAGTTCTGGCCCTAGGCAACCTCGCCAGTCTGCTGTTGCAGACCGTGCTCGCGCAGTCGACCGGCCTCCTGATGGACGCCACCGCACCCCGATTCGGCTACCTGCTCGTCGTCCTCGTCGCCACCGCGTTCGCGGTCACCTTCGTGGTCGCCCACAGAAATACCTCGAAAAGCACCGCGCCGCACAATGATTCACTCGCCGACAGGGACGAACCATGCGCATAGCCTTCCTCCGATCCGTCGACATCCACCAAGCGTTGCCCGCCTTCGGCCACGCCATCACCGAACTGCGCGCCACTGGTCACACCGTCGCCACGTTCCTCGTCGACGACCGGCCCCCACCCACCGCGATCGGTGAAACCCACCACCTGCCCGCGCTCGCGGAGGTCGACACCATCGCCGACACCCTGCTGCGCTGGCGGCCCGACCGCGTGATCTCGATCTCGGTCCCCGACGACAAAGCCGTCCGCGACAGCCTCGTCTTCGCCGCACTGCGACGCGAACGACCGACCGTGACGACGGTCCTGCATCCAGTCGAGCTCACCTACACCTTCAGCAACAAATGGGAGACCCGCCGACTCGCCGAGGCCGCCGGAATACCCACTCCCCGTGGGATTTTCGTGTCGGGAGACCTGCTGCACCAGCGCGGAGTGGTCTACTCCGCGCACACGAACCTGCTCGCGCGGCGACTCGAATCGCTGACCTACCCCGTCGTCGCCAAACCGATCTGGGACTCCATGGCCACCGGCATCCAACGGCTCGACACCCCCGCCACCGCCCTGGATTGGTTGACCCACGAGGCCCCCGACATCGATTTCCTCGTCGAGGAATTCCTCGACGGGGAGCTGTTCGGCATCGAGATCCTCGCCACCGAACACGACCAGCACTGCCAGCCGCTGATCCGCAAATGCACCGACGGCAGCCGAGACCTGGTGCCGTTCAACCACATTCGCTTCGGCCCCGTCACCGACACCCACTACGAATCCGACCGGCTCCGCCACCGCCTGCTGAGCCTGGCACGAGAACTCGGCCTCCACGGCAACGCGGAATTCGAATTCATCTACGCGCACAACCGTTTCCACCTCATCGAAGTCAACCCGCGGGTCTCCGGTCTGACCAACCTGTCGACCGCGATCTCCGGCGTCAACACCTACACCGCACTGGCCACCAGCGACTTCGCCGTGACCCACCCGCCCCGCTTCGTCGCCGAAATCCCCCTTACCGACCTCGACCCCGCCACCGCCACTCGGCTGCGCACCGCCCCCGACATCCTCTCCCTCCACAACGTCGTCTATCACGACGGCACGACCCAAGCCAAACTCCTCCTCACCGCCCCCGACACCGACACAGCCCTCGCGCGGGCCGCCCGCCTCACCCACGACCACAACGTCATCGCCCCTCATGTCCTCGCCGAATTCGCCGCCGCCCTGGGCGCCTACGCGGAGCCACACCCATGACCGAACCAGCCGTCGACACCACCGAGGTATGCCGACTCCTCGAACAAGCCCTCGACACCTTCCCCCGCGACCACGACTCGTTGACCGTCTCCGCCGCCCGCCACCTCCTCCACTGCGCCCTGACCGCCGCCCGAAGCATCGACCCCCGATCAGCCCCCGAACTCCATCCCCCCGACATCGTCGGAACCGCCCGCGAAGCGCTCACCACCGCCACCATGCTCACCCGCGAACTCCGCACCACAACCATCGTCGAAACCTCACAACGGTAAAGCGCAAAACCCCGACGCGCGACCTCGACGAGCACGCCGAACCAACCCCGCGATCACCGACGCGATCCCCGCCGCGGAACCTGCGGGCGGAACGAGCGAGTCACCAGCACGTTACAACCGCGCACCCGCGGCGGGGCCAACGGTCTCAGCGCTGCCGACCACGACTTCACGAACCGGTCGCTGGACCGCCCGGCCCGCCGATGGTGGACACTCGCACGGGAGGGCACAGCCCTGGACTTCCCGGGGGTTCGGCATGCGGACCCTCGCCCGCCCAACGCGCCTGAAACCGATCCTGGTCGACGCGCTGCGGCGAGCCCGCGGTCGCAGCCCAGGTGCCCGCGCAGCTGCCGCCGGAGACCACAGTCTCCGCTGAACGAGTCAGCGCGGCAAGTACTTTCGCCCCACCCTCGACCGCAATTTCGGGAGAGGGTGGGCCGGTGGAGAAGTATCCGTTCGTCGTCGGCGCGTCGGTGCGCGCCGAACTGGGTGATGCCGCGCTGCGCGAGATCGCCCGCAATCTGCGCCCGACCTACCCGGCCGGGCGCGTACGGCGCACCAACTCTTTCCAGCCACCGCTCGAATAACTACTTCGCGACATCACCTCGCCTCGTGGCCGCGGGCTCGGAGGTCCGCGATCCCCTCCTCGATCTCGGCGAGTGTGTCGACCGGTGTCAGCGCCTCGCCCTGGCTGTTGGTGCCCAGTTGGGGCCAGCCTCGGCCGTCCGGGCCGCGCAGTTGTTCCCATACTTCCCGCAACATCTTGCGGTCCTCGTCGGTGAATGCCATGTCGTCTTCTCCTGTTCCGATGCCGCAGGCTGCGGCGAAGTCGTTGGGGGACAGTCCGTTCGCGGCGTTCATGTCGCACGGGCCGAACGGTGGTGCACCTTCGGGCAGGCCGCCGCCGAAGCCGCGGCCGTCGGTGTATTGGTGCGCGATCTGGCCGGGCAGGTTGGGGTTGTGTCCGTATCCGGCGCCGATGAGGCGGATGCCTGGGGGGCGGTCGGGCCACATCCGGGTGAGGTCGCCGGTGTTCGCGTAGCCGATCACGCGGCGGGGGTCGCCGAGCCAGTCGGCCAACTCCCAGTAGGCGCGGTTGATGCCGTCGGATTGATCACCATCGGGGTTGCCGCCGGACTCGACGTCGATCATCGAGATCATCCGCGCGTGCGGGCCGCCCGCGGCCTCGACCATGGCACGGTGGACGTCGACCGTTTCGTCCCAGTTCGGGCGCCAATAGAAGTAGACGATGAAGCAGGCGAGGCGGCCGGTGTCCGCGGCGGCCGCGGCCCAGCGATGGTTCCGCGCGAAGTTCGGATCCCGGTAGGTGCCGTCGTTGGAACGAAAACTCAATATCGCGTAAGGGTACGAATCGTCCACGGGTGGTTGGAAATACGAAACGTCGGCGAACAGCGAATCGACCACGGTTACAGTCCTTCGCGTTTCGTTTCCGTCTCCGGCCGTGCCGTACCCGCTGGACCGACCGGATTGGACGTGGCGGGGGCGCGTTCGGTCGCCGAGGTGCCGGGAGCAGGGGGGATACGCATCGTGAACTCCTTAAGATTGCCGGTGATCGGCTCGCCCTGGGGAGGGCGAGCCTGCCGACGCTCACCTCACGGCGTGGGGTGGTCGGTCGCGTCGGCAAGCCCCAGTGCAGCGCGGATCCGTTGTCCAGGGTCGAGGGGTTCGCGCTGGACAACGAACTCTGGACAACGGAAGCGGCTTTTTGCCCGGGACGGCCGCCTACGCCGCCGTGTCCGACGGGTTCCCCTCGGGGTGTCGGCGGATCAGCAGGGCGGGCGATAGGTGAGTTCGGGCACGTAGCGTTGCCACAACTCGCGGGTGAGGACGCCGCGTGTGGTCGCGCAGATGCGGCGGGCGGCGAGTTCCGGGTCGGGAGTGGACAATTCGATGGTGTGGTCGGCACTGGCGGTGGCGAGGACGCGGCCGTCGGGGCTGTAGGCGGCGCTGGTGACCGAGGCCAGGTGGCCGGTGGTCAGGACCTGGCGCGGGCTGATGTTTCCGAGATGAGTGATGTCCCACAGGCGCACGGATTTGTCGATGCCGGTACTGGCCAGTGTGTGGTCGTGCGGGTGGTAGCCGACCCAGGTCACCTGGTCGGCGTGCCCGGTGAGGGGGCCGGTGACCGGGTGGGGGTTGGCGGGGTCGTCGATGTGCCACAGGTGCACGGCGTGACCCGCTCCGGCGAGGGCGAGCTGGTGGCCGTCGGGGGAGAACGCGCCCCAGCGCAGGCCGTCGGTGTCGCCGACGACGATGGATTTCAGCGCGACGGGGTGGGCCGGGTCGTGGGTGTCCCACAACCGGACCTTGTCGTCGTTGCCGACCGCGGCGAGGGTGTGGCCGTCGGGGCTGAATCCGATCCAGTTGACGCGGGCGGGTGTTCCGGCGCCCACGGCGAGCGGTGCGGGGTGGGCGGGGTCGTGAATGTCCCACAGCTGCAGGGTCTTTCCTGCAGCTGCGGTGGCGAGAACGGGTTCGCGCGGGTGGAACGCGGCCGCGTCGGGGGTGTCGCCGTCGGTGCCGGGCAGCGTCGCCGCGGGGTGGGGGTGGTCGGGGTCGTCGGTGTTCCAGAGGCGGACGGTGTGGTCGCGGCTCGCGGTGGCGAGGGTGCGGCCGTCGGGGCTGAACGTCACGTCGGTGATCGTGCCGGTGTGCTCGGTCAGGGGCGCGCCGCGAGGGTGGGGGTTGTCCGGGTCCTCGAGGTTCCACAGCCGGACGGTGTGGTCGTGGCCGCCGCTGGCCAGGGTGTGTCCGTCGGGGCGGTAGGCGATCGCGTCGACGGTGTCGGTGTGGCCGGACACGATGTGCGGCAGATTCCACAGGCGCACCGTTTTGTCGGCGCTGACGCTGGCCAGGGTGCGGCCGTCGGGGGTGAACGCCACCCAGGTGACCATGGCGGTATGCCCGGCCAAGGGCGCTTCCAGCGGGGCGGGATGATGCGGATCGGTCGTGTCCCACAAGCGAATTCGATTGTCGGCGCCGCCGGTGGCCAGGGTGTGGTCGTCGGGGCCGAACGCGACGGCCAGGTTGGTTTCCCCGGCCCCGGTCAACGGTGGTGCGGCGGCGGTGACGTGGGTGGGGTCGCTGATGTCCCAGAGATGGACAGCGGGGTCGTCGCCGACGCTGGCGAGGGTGCGCCCGTCGTGGGAGAACGCGACCGCGAACACGGTCGCGTCGTCGGGCAACGGCTCGGTCCACAAGGTCGGATCGCGGGGGTTGGTGACGTTCCACAACCGGATGGTGTGGTCGTGGCCCGCGCTGGCGACGATGCGTCCGTCGCGGCTGATCGCGGCCGAGGACACGGCGTCGGTGTGCCCGATCAGCGTGCTGAGCAGCGTGGGATGGGCGGGGTCGGCGACATCCCACAGCGCGAGGGTGCGATCCTGGCTGGCGGTCACCAGGATCCGGCTGTCGCCGCTGAAGGCCACCGAGAACACGTAGTCGCTGTGGCCTCGCAGCGGCGGCCCCCACGGGACGGCGCGGGCCGGGTCGATGATGTTCCACAGCATGGCGGTGTGGTCGCGGCTCGCGCTGGCGAGGGTGCGCCCGTCGGGGCTGAAAGCCAGCCAGTACACCCAGTCCCGCTGCCCGGTCAGGGGTGCGCCGATCGTGCGAGGCCGGCCGGGGTCGCTGACATCCCAGAGTCGGATGGTCTTGTCGGCCGAGCCGGTGGCCATGATCCGGCCGTCCGGGCTGAACGCCACCGCGAAGGTAGTCGCGCTGTGGATGGTCGAAGTCGTTGCCAACGCGTTGTTCTGGGTGTCGATCACGGCGGCGGCCACCTTGCCGTCGTGGGGGTCGAGCCGGTAGCCGACCAGGGCGAGCTGCGCGGCCAACGCCGGGTCGGTGGCGGCGAGTTCACCCGCTTCGGTGACCACCTGGCGCGAGACGGCGCGGTCGCGCTGGGCGCGGGCGACCGAATCCTGACGCAGCGCCACACCCGCGGCCGCGGAGGCGACCAGGGTCAGCACGACCAGGACGACGAGCGCGGCGCGGCGACGCCGGACCCCCGCCCGGTGCTGAGCCGACGACGCGTCGAGGAACTCGCGAATATCGCTCTCCAGCAACAGGTCCCGCGGATGGTTGGTGGCCCACTCGCGGGCGGCGGTGAGGCGCCCGCCCCGATACAACAAACCCGGGTCGTGATCGTCGCGAATCCAGTCCGCGGCGGCCTCGGCCAATTCGTGGTGGATCCGCAGCGCGAACCGGTCGTCATCGATCCAATTCCGCAGACGCGGCCACGCCGTCAGCAGCGCCTCGTGAGTGATCTCGACCCCGCCGTCGTCGACCGAGACCAGCCGTGCCCGGGTGAGCGCTTCCACGACCGGCCCGGTCTCGGCCGGTAGCGTCTCGCGCGGAATACGGCGTTTGGTGTCCTCGGTCCTGTCACCGGGAGCGACCAACCGCAGCAACACCATGCGCGCCTGCTGTTGCCGCTCGGGCGGCAGCGAACAGTAGGTGTTCTCAGCAGTCCGGGCCAGCGCATGCTGAATCCCACCCGCGGCGGTGTACCCCTCGACGGTGAGAGTGTTCCCTCGACGGCGATACCAGGTTTCGCGCAACGCGTGCGACACCAGCGGCAACACGCCGGTCTGCCCCGCGGTGTCAGCGATGATACGGGCCTGAAGTGCGCTCTCCACAACACATTTCGCGTCGGCGGCCGGTTGCGCGACCGCCCTGCGCAGTTCCTCGGTACTCATCGGACCGACCAGCACCTGCGCGTCCCGCAACGCCTCGACCAGATCCGGATACCGAGCGCAGCGCGCGTAGAAATCGGCGCGCACACCCAGCACCACGCGCGTGCGGCTGTTGCCCGCGCGGGCGGCTCCGCACAAGGCGGTGATGAAACGCTCACGCTCCCCGGCGTCCTCGCACAGGGTGAACACTTCCTCGAATTGATCCACCACGATCAGTAGATCCGCGTCATCCCCGCGTTCGACCAAGGCTTGCAGCACCCGCAGATGCAAGGCCCGCAGGTCCTCGCCCAGTTCCCGGCAGATCTCCACCGCCGACATGCCCGCCCATGCCGCGAGCCGGGCCGCGCACTCCTCCAGCGGATGCGCCCCCGGGGTGAACAACAACACCGGCCACCCCGCGCAAGCGTCGTCACCGCCGCCGATCCGCGCGATCAGACCCGCGCGCAGCAGCGACGACTTTCCCGACCCCGAGGCGCCGAACACGGCGAGGAACCGGCTCGACCGCACTCGCGCCACCAGGTCGTCGGTGAGCCGTTCGCGGCCGTAGAACCTGCCCGCGTCCTCCGGTTGATACGACGCCAAACCCACATAAGGACAGACGGTTTCACCATCGGTCTCCCCCGCAGTGGGGTCCTCGGCTCCGGCGAGTTCCGCGGCCAGCCCGTGCCAGCGCGCCTCCCACACCGCCGTGTCCCCGCCACACGCACGGACATACGCCAGCGTCACCGCCAAACTCGGCAGTTTGCTGCCGTCGGCCGCCGCCGCCAACGCCGAAGCCGAGAACATCGCCTGCCGCGCCAACTGCCGATACGGAGGCGATCCCGCCTCCCGCCGCAACTTCCGCAAATCGTTCGCGAAATCAACGACCGGACCGGCACCGTCGATCGGCTGTTCCCCCCGAGGCATCAGGCCCCCTCCATTCCAGCGTGCACGTGATCAATCTCGAACCCCCTCGCGACACCGAATATTAGCCCTCCCCCAGCACCGACCCGCGCAATCCGCGAGAAGGGGTCCGTTCTGTCCGATCAAAGGATTAGGGGCGAAACGAGTGACACATTGTCCACGCTTTGTTGTCCACTGCCCGGCCGCCGACCGTGGACAACGAATTCACGCTGCACTGGGTGTGTGCCGGACGGATCGCCGCTCAACCAGAACGACGAACGGACCGGCACCTCGGAAACGCAAGGAGCCCATCACCATGCGCCACACATTCCCCATCCCCGCCGGATCGCACGAGGAGCAGTGACAGACATGTCCCAGACCACCGAACCGAATTTCGACATCGGCGAGTTCGCCCTGCCCGACCACATCGAGCAGAACCTCCGGGCGTTGAACAACGCGCCCGACGAGCAGACCCGCTCCGCGCTGGAACGCACCTTCAGCGCCGAGCTCGCACCGCAGGTCACCGAGGGCGACGAACCCACCGCCGAGGACCTCGCCGCGCTGGCGCACACCCTCGAGACCGCCGACTCCGCCAGCCCGCAGATCGCCCTCGCTCGCGCCGCCCAGCACGAGGTCGGCTACCACGAGACCGGTGACAACCACACCAAATACGGCCGCTGGTACGGCGCCGACGGCGTGCCGTGGTGCGACATCTTCGTGTCCTGGTGCTTCAACCACACCCACCACCTGAAGGCCATCGGAGGCAAATTCGCCTACGTCCCCACGCACTACGACTGGTTCCGCAAGCACGGCCGCCTGCACCGCAACCCGCACGACGCTCGCCGCGGCGACCTCATCTTCTACAATTTCAGCGGCGACCGCGGCGTCGACCACATCGGCATCCTCGTCAGCTCCGACGGCTCGTCCAACGCCATCTCCGTCGAGGGCAACTACGGCAACGCCGTCCGCCGACGCACACTCACCTCCCGAACCCCGATCGTCGCCTACGGCCGCCCGGCCTGGTAAACGACCGTCACCCGAGATCACCGCGGGCGGGTACCCACCCGCCCGCGGTCCCGGACAGAAACGAGCATGCTGCCTCCTCGACGCCGACCAGCGCTCGACCCGCCCGGACATGCGGCGGAGGGCCGGTCGATCAGACGGGTCGATACGACTCCGTCGAACTCCGCGCCCGATAACCCGGTCATCCGAAACCTTGGAAAGTAATTCACCCAAACCCGTCCGACAGGTCGGGACTTTCTACACGTTGAACCCGAATCGAAGTCCTATTCCTGCCTGGACAATCCCGAGATGAACTGAATCCGAATCACGGGACGGAAGCGGATTGTCTGCCATGCTAACGCAGTCTCGTTATCAAGTCGGGAGAACGGGACGTAACGGACCGGAGGTAGTCCAATGCGAGTGAGGATCACTCCCGGCAGGCGAGTACATCCAGAGAAGCGGCGGGTGTATCACAATTGTCGGTTCCATAATGATTCACCCGGTACTGTTCGAGTCGACCCGAGCACCACCGTTCAATGGCCAGCGCGTCTCGCCATTACGGCGGTCATGTGCGGTGCTCTCCTGCTGTTCGGGTGCAGCCCGTCGGAACCGCAACACTCGGGCACCATTCCGACTCGGACGACGATCCCCAGCACCGCTCCCGACTCGATCCTCCCGACGCCGAACCGGTCAGCTCCTGTTCCTGGTGCACCGGCAGGCGACCCCCCTACCCGTCCGTCCACGCCAGCAATACTCCCGCAGGGCGCCGGACAGGCACCTCGCCCCGAGGGCGCACCTCCTGGGACCGGGCAGCCACCGTCGCCTGGTCCGGTTGCATCTCCCGGCGGCAGCGATCCGCCGCTACCGCCCACGATGCCCGTACCGCCGGCCTCACCGACGTCGGGGGCGCCAGCGCCAGGCAACCCCCGACTCCCCTTCCCAGGCGAGCCTCCACTGCCACCGACACCGACCACGCAACCGCCGACAACCACGCACCCGCCGAAGAAGCGGACGCGGTGAGGAGGGCGACCGCATGAATACCGGGCACACAAGCGAAAACCCCGGCGTGCCAACACCATTCGAGCGTGCGATGTCGGCGGCCGTGGCGCTGTCACAGGCCGCGATCACCACCGCCCTGCTGTACTACTTCGGGTTGGCCTATACACGCGCATGGTACGGCCACTTCGGTGTCAGCCCACGCCAATTGGACTACGGCGTAACCGATTACATCGTCGTCAGCATCAATGGATTCTTCCCGGTCCTGCTGGGCCTTCTGGCGTTCGCCGGCCTACTGGCGCTACACACGGCGCCAACCCGGATCGCCGCCCGCACCCGCGAACCGCGTCGAACTCTGCGGATGTGGATCGTGAGCGCCGCCGGGACGGGAATCGCGTTGTGTACCGCGGTCGCGATATGCGTCGCGGTCCGCGACCACCTGCCGCGAACCCTCGACCTCATCGTGCCGATACTGCTGCTCGCCGGGGTCACTCTCACAGGGCACGCCATGCAACTTCGACCCACCCTCGACGCGACACCCGACCACGCCGAGGACAGCACGACAAACACCCACTCCTCACAGGATCAAGTCCCCGATCCCATACCCGCACCGCCACCGGTGATACGTCTATCCATTGTGTACCAGCAAGTTTCGCGTCTGCGGCAGGCGATCCAGCGATTGCACCCGCCCCTTGGTCAAGGCCCGAACGAAGCACCCACAGTCCACAACGACAACACCACCGACCCACCAGCAACAGCCGCACAACCGGCGACTCCGTCGTGGCTGCTCACTCTGACCCTGTTGCTACTCGGATTCCTCGGCGCGTTCTGGACCGTGAACAACTTCGCGGTGGCCGCGGCGCACCAGGACGCCAACGACACCGAACACTCCGGATTCCCCGGCCTGCCCGTCGTCGTGCTCTACGCCGTCGACCGGCTCGCGATCGAAGGCCGTCACGTGCGAGTCGGCCAGATCACCACCCCCGGTGAGAAATACCGCTACCAATACAGCGGACTGCTGCTACTCACCCGCACGAACAGCGGATACTTCCTCATCCCCTACGACTGGAGCACGAGCAACAACGACCGCGTGTTCATCATCACGCCCTCCGACAATATTCGAATCGACATCGCACCCCACCCAGTCCAGTGATAACGATCGGTGGCTCGGTGCCGACGTGAAACTACCGACGGCGCTGCTGTTTCCAGTCGGCGAGTTCGATGTTCAGATAGGAACGGTAGTCCACGCCGCGCGCTGGTAGGCGTCCTGATAGATCGCCTCGACGACGGCGTGTTCGGCGCCGCCGGCATGACCGCGTGACCGATCATCGTCGCCCTCGCTCCGAAGCCGCGCAGCAAACCCCTTCTGTGAGAAGGGAAGTTCGCGCCATCAGGTCGCCGTCGTGTCGTGGGAGACACGAACGACCGTGATGTCGCCGCCCTGGACGATTCGGCGATGACGACGTCGCTGTCGCCGCCGAGGTGCGCACGCGCCTGGGCCAGGGGCAGGCCGCGATACAGGCGCGCGGGGTCGCGACCCGACGCCGCCCACACCGCGGCGTCGGCGTGGACATGCTGGCGAACCAGGTGGGTCTCGCGACCGGCATCGATCCAATCCCGCAACCGCGACCAGATCCCGATCACCACGTCGTGCGCCAGCTCGGCGCCGCCGTCGTTCACGGTGACCAGCCGCGCCGCGACGAACGCCTCCAGGATTTGCGCCGCGTCGGGGCGGCGGCGAGCAGATCGGGGCGCGATACCCGACGGCGGGTGTCGCGAGCACCGTCGCCGACCGCGATCATGCCCACCAGCATGCGCCGAGCCGTATCCTCTTTCGACTCAGCGAGTTTCGCCCACACCCCTTCCGCGTTCTCGGCAGGTTCGCGGAATGGCTGCGCAACAACATGCGGGACCGGACGCTGCGATTCGCTCATGCCAACGTCCAAGGGACGCAAGCCATCCCGCCGAGCCTCATCGCGAACATGCGGGCCGAAGCGCCACCGGACCAGCTCGTAGAGTTGCTACCGCCGATGCTGTGGTTACACCACTCGGCCGGCGTGCCCGCCAACGCCGCACGCGGCATCACCGCCCGACCCACGGCCGTCGAACTTGTGGTCGGCCATAAGACGTGAGGCCCGATCACTCGCCACGGCCGGTGGCGAACCGCATTGGGACGGAACGAAATTCAGTGCGCACCGCGTGCTGTGACTTCCCGGCGATCATCGAGGCGGACGAGCATCGTATCCATCGCTTCGGCCGCCCGGCCGCACAACGGGCGAGCGACGGAGGTCTTCTCCCACTTGGGACCGCATGTTCGCGGGAGCATCCACACCCGGGAATCGTCGTCAGCCTTCGCTGGATCCATGTGTTCATGACCGCGGAGTTCGCCCGGCACGCCAGCCACGGCGATATCCTGCGCGAACAGATCGAGGCCCGGTGACAACATCGCTCAGGTACTCGGGTGTGCATCTGCGGCGGCGGGTGGCGCTTCCGCTGTGAGCTGGAGGACGGTCGGCAACAATCCGGGGAAGCGGCAATCGAGATCCTCCGCGCGTAACCGGATCCGGCGGTGCCGGCCATCGGCAGTCACGCTGATCAGACCCGACTCGCGCAGGATGCGCCAATGGTTGGACAGGGTCGACTTGGGGACATCGATACCGCCGGCGGAACACGTCAGGTGCGGGTCGTTCCAGGCTCGGCGAACCAATTCCAGGCGGACCGGATCGCCCAGGGCGTGCAGGACCGCGGGGAGGTTCAGCTGGTCGCGATCCGGCGTCGGTGGTGGCTGCACGAGCCGATCGTATCGAACGGTTCGATAGTTCGGGATTGTTGAACTAATGTGATCGCATGCTTCCCATCGGCGTGGCCCTGGCGCCACCGGCACCGGATGTCCCCGACGGATTGGCCGATCTGCTCGGCCGGGCCGGCGAGGCAGCGGCGGCTGGGCTCGAATCACTGTAGCTCGGACAGGTTTACGATCTGGACGCACTCACCGCGTGGGCCGCGATCGGTGCGCGGGTGCCCGGGGTGACGCTCGGCGCCGCGGTCGTGGCGATCCATTCGCGGCATCCCATTGTGATGTCCAGCCAGGCGCAGACCGCTCAGGTCGCGGTCGGTGGCCGGCTGCAACTCGGCCTGGGCGTCGGTCATCGCCCCACCGTCGAGGACCGCTACGGCATCCCGTTCGATCGTCCGGTACTGCGGATGCGTGAATATCTGGAGAGCTTGCAGCCGTTGCTGACCGACGGTGCCGTGACCTTCCACGGTGACACCCTCCGGGCCGACACCTCCGGCTGGTCGGCCCGCGTTCCGGGGAGCGCGCCGCCGCCGGTGCTGATCGCCGCGATGGGGCCGCGCATGCTGCGCCTCGCGGCAGAACTGGCGGATGGGACCATCACCTGGCTGGCCGGAGTGCGTTCCGTCGCCGAACGTATTCGCCCGGGTTTGGCGACGGCGACCCGCACCCCGCAGCTGATCGCCGGTCTGCCCGTCTGCCTGACCGACGATCCGCAGGCCGCCCGCGCGCGGGCCGCCCGGAATCTGGCCTTCTACGCGGCGGTACCCACCTATCGCCGGGTGCTGGACTGGGAGGGGGCGGCGTCGGCCGCCGACGTGGCCCTCGTCGGCGACGAGGCCGAACTCGACCGGCAGCTCGCACGGTTGCGCGACGCCGGGGCGACGCGGCTGCTCGCCAACCTCTCCGGTATCACCACCGAAGCGGAACGGGTGCGCACGCTCGAATATCTGGGCTCGCGATCAGTCGCGGCCTGATGGCCGGGACCGCCCGCAAGGCAACGCCGGGCGCGCTCGCCGATCGGGTCAGAGTGCTCGTGCCGGCGGAATCGACTGCCGCCGACCGCGCTTCAGCGGAACCCTTCATTGCACGCGCAGATCCGATCGATCCCCCGACCGGGCTCGAACCGCCGAAGCGCGGCCCTGCAGCTTCCCGCAACCGGACGAAGCATGCCGTGCAACACCAGTGCTGGCGGCCCCGGCCATCGACACTGTCTGGGTGTTATTGCATCGCCACCGTCATCGGTTACGCCAGCGCCACCCTGCCCGCTGCCCAGCGGCGACCGCACCGAGCGTGAACACTGGCCTTCACCGCCCCGGGCGTCCTGCAGCCGTGGATCGGCTCGGTCCGGCCCCTCAGCGTCGCCGCTGAAGCACACCGAGCTATAGAGCAGCGCGAAACCGTCGGCAGACCTTCTCACGCCCTGAAGCGGTGCGAGCGGAGAACGCGCCCTCATGCCGCGACCCAGTCATTAGTACGGCTGATGATCATTGCCCTACAGGCGATCTCGCCGACTATCGACTATTCGCTCATGCCGAGGAGCGATTGACCTGACCCTGCAAATCGTGATGAGGGAGGGCTACTCGATCCGTCCGAGCAGCTCTCCGGCGCCTTGAAGCAGAGTCTGGGCAGCACGGTCGGTGGCGGCGCTGAGTTCATCGTCCCCGATCGTGGTGCCCACTTCCGAGAACGTAACGCCTGCGGCGACGAGCACGCCGATCGGATCGACCAGTAGCTCGTTCGGCCGTGGTCCGGGCTCCGGGAATGGGACCCACCATTTCGGCGGGAAGACCAGATGCCACGGCAGTTTTCCGGTGCCATCACCATCGGGCACCAGTCGAGCCCCGCGGATCCGCGACACCCAATCCTGGGCGGTGGACGCCAGTACCCGCTCACCCTCGGCACTAATGACCGAAGCCAACGACGCCGCGTCCAGCACTCGCAGTGCGATCCCATTGGCTACGTGGGCGGCCACCCTGTCCTGCCCGGATGAGCGCCAAGGTTGCGGAAACGGTCCGCCTGCTATCCAGGGGTCGGGCACCGGGCTGCGTTCCCACGGCGGATCGGGCGGGTTAGGGGGTGTGGGCGGCCAGTGGGGACCGACAGGTTGCGGCGGCCAACACGGTGGCCAGTGCGGCTGCAACTCCCCCCACTGCGTCAGTCGTTCTATCCAATCCGGCCGGAAGAGTACGAATGAGCTGCCCGCGTAGTTGTCCCAGAGCCGGACATCGGTGTCGGTGAGCAGTCGTACCGTCTTTGCATGCATGGGGTACATCCCTTCGGAGCAAGTGAGATAACTGAGTACGTCCCACTCTCCGGCCGCTGAAACGCGAGGGCACAAGTAGGGCGGTACTCCATTTCCTCGACTCCCACCGGGATGCTCGGCACTGTCTATCCATATTCGTCTCGCTATTCTCCCCGCCTCGACCTTCAAAGCCCGTTCTGACCTCGATGAAAGGGCGTTTGCGGGAGCCGAACGATGGTGCTCTGAAGCACCGCACTGACAGACTCGGGGCGAAAGCTCACCAAGCCAGGGCACGCTACGCCGCCAGTACCATTCGCGACGTCGAAAGCGGACCGCTCACCGCTTCACCCCTGCCGTGCCCGAAACGTTTATCAGGCGCGACGAATCGACGCCAGGTTGCGCCTCGATGGGTGAGGAGATGGCGATCAGAAGAGCACCATCATTAGCGGAACTTAACCGGCTAAAAATGCGGTCTGACCAGTTCGACGTTCAGTGATGACTCGACGGGAAAGGGCTCCCGATGCGACTAGGGTGAACACATTTTGTGTACCCTCTGGTGCGACGAAGAACAAGACATGGAGGCTAATTCATACGGTGTTGAAGAAGTGCAGTCCGATGATGGCCTGCTACGTTGTGGCGAACGTGTCGATTGGCGGGCGGTAGCAGCCGCCCTGGCCGCTGAGCATGCGCCAGGTCTTCAGGTGTGCCACAGCCGATTCCACCGGCGCTCGCAGCCGGGCCAGGGTGCGGTTGATCCGGGAATCGGCCCGGGACAGGCGTCGGCACGGTGGTTTGCGGATCGGGGTGACGACGATCCCGTCCACGCCGAGATATCCCAGGTCGGCCAGGGCGTGAACCTCCGACAGCAGATCGGCGAGGCCGGAGGCGGCAAACGCGACAGCGCGTGGATCGGGCACACGTGCTCGGCCAGCACCGCCGCGATCACAGGCCATAACAGCTGCCAGCGTCGCGATGCACCGTGGATTGGCTGACATCAAAGATCGCCGCGGCGAACTACTGAGTCAGGTTGCGGCGCAGCAACGCCACCACGCACACCACCGGAACAGCCCCAGCCGCCACGGGGCCGGTCCCCGCGAGCGGGCACTACCGCGTGCACACGCGCGACCAGCTCGGTCAACTGTTCCGTGGTCAGCCCTGTTATAGCCTCGTGCCGCAACGGCTCCTCGGTTCGCGTTCTCTCCGCAGAATCGGTCTTCGCGATGAGATACGTTGGAGCCGTTGCTCTTTCAATGCGACACACCGGACAGCTGCCACGCACCGCCACTTCCGTAACCCTCAGCAGCTTAACAGCAACCACCCTTCCGGCGACTTACGAATAACCCTCCCCACAGCCTCGCCTCGGCATGGTCGGCGTCGTTCCAGGCAGCATGAACAAGGACGCACAGATCGGTGATCTGGTCGCGCCGAAATCCGGTGGCATGGCACATGTCAGGCGGTCCGTTTGCGTGATAACTGTTGTGTGGTCACACAATTCTCCGGTCGAACGGGCCGCCACCCACATTGACACGCCGAGCCGCTACACCGCCAGTATCAGATCACAGCCCCCGAATAACCCGCAATCAATCCGATGGTCGAAGAAGAATATTCGTGTCAGGGCGTGTGCCGCTCCCGGAGGGTGGCCAGTTTCGCTTCCGCCACTTCCAAAATCGAATCGATTGCGTCGATATCGACACCCAGTACCTGCGCGATTACCGCGTCGGCGATCCCGGCGGCCCGCAGCCGCAGCGCCTCCGAGTAGGGGAATGGCAGCCGATCCACCACTGCGGGTTCCTGCTCGTTTTGATTACTCACCGTGGAGTCTCCTCGTCCGATTTCGCGAAGCAACACTTCGGGATCCTTTCCGTGGAGACGACGGTCACTGCACTTGTTCCCATCCTGATCTGGTTTTTGAAGGGCTGGGCTGATGCGTTCGGTGGCCGCAGCGCCAGGACGGCGACTCCGGGCAGCGCCGTCATTCCGGCGCGGATCATGGTGTTCGTCATTCTCACCCGTCCGTTCTCGACAGTTCCAAGGCACCGTGGATGCGTCGGCGTGAACCGGAATTCGGCCCGCGTCCAGTCTCGCGGCCGCGGAACCGAGCGACTGGCGTAAGCGTCTACCCCACGAACGCCAACCGAGGTGGCGTTCGTGGGGTAGCACAGTGAGGTAGTGGACTACTGCGGTGGTTTCGGCCCCGAGAGCGCACAGTGACAGGAGGGAACCGGCCGCGCATCCGTGGGATCGGTCTGGTCTCCGGTACACCTACCGTCCTGGGATGCAAAGGGTGAGCAGTGAATTTCGACGGAGCCGCAGCGGCATGGCCGCTCATCGGGCGGGGTGAGGAACTCGAGCGTGCCTTGACTGCCACCGCTCCCGGGGCTGGTGGGCTGGTGTTGGCGGGAGCTGCGGGGGTCGGTAAGACGCGGTTGGCCGCCGAAGTTTTCGATCACTGGAACGGTAGCGGGCGCAGATGTGCGCGGTTCGTCGCGACCCGCTCCGCGTCGACGGTGCCACTGGGGGTGTTCGCCGACGTCGCCGGAACCGGCGGTGACACGGTGCGACGGATCCGAGACGTTATCGCCGCTCTCGCCGACCGTGGTACCGGGGTTGTGCCTGTGTTGTTGGTGATCGACGACGCGCACCTGCTCGACGAGCAGTCGGCGCTGGTGTTACACCAGATCGTGCGGCACCACCGCGCCGACGTCGTCCTCACGGTTCGTCGCGGGCAGCCGGTACCGGACGCGGTCGTCGGATTGTGGAAAGACGAGCTGCTGGCCTGTCTGGATCTGCAACCGCTCTCCCGGGAGGAGACCACGGATCTGCTCACGCGGGTCCTGCGCGGACAGATCGAATCGTCCACTGCGGCGGCGTTGTGGCGGTTCACCCGCGGCAACGTCCTGCACCTGCGGTATCTGGCCGAGGGCGAACGCGTCGCCGGACGGCTGCGGTGCCGCGACGGGGTGTGGGTGTGGGACGGGCGTATGGAGGTTCCAACTCCGCTGCGTGAGCTTATCGACACCGCTATCGGTCGGCGGCCCGGTCCGGTGCTCGCGGTGCTCGATGTTCTCGCGGTGGCTGACCCGATCGAGATCGAGGTTCTCGTGGCGCTAATCGGGGGTTCAGCGGTCGAGGAGGCGGTGGCGGCCGAGCTGGTCACCCTCGACGCGGAGGCAACGGTAGCGAGGCTGACGCACCCGCTGATCGGTGAGGTACGTCGGGCCCGACTTCTGCCTGCGCGCGCGAAAAAGCTGTGCGGCGAACTCGCTCGCGAGCTGGCAGGCCGCAGCGACGCGGGCGGGCCCATCGCGCTGGTGCGCCGCGCGGTGCTGGTGTGCGACTCCGATCTTTCGCCCGACCCGGTTCTGCTCACCGAGGCCGCGCGCGCCGCGATGCGGCTGTCTGACCCGATCACCGCAGAACGGCTCGCCAGCCACGCCGTCGCCGCCGGCGGCGGAACCGCGGCCCGGACCATGCACGTGTACGGCCTCGTCGAGACACAACAATTCCAAAAAGCCCTGGCCGCAGCCACTCGAGCGGCCGCTCTCGCCGCAACACCCCGGTCCCGGTTCCTATCCGCGGCGACCGCCGCGCTGATCGAGGAAACCATGGGCGGCCATCCCGAGAACAAGCCGCTGGCCGCGCTCGAAACAAAAACCGTCGCATTGGGATTACGCGCCCCGTATGACGCACTCGTCGCGTACTCGGCGGCCTTCCGGACCGAGCCGCGACTTGCTGTGCACGCCGCCCGCGCCGCGCTGGACTCTGGGGATCGGCTGCACGGCGCCGTGGAAACCGCCGCCCTGATAGCACTCGCCGCGGGCAACGCCATGCTGGGTCGCTACAGCGAGGTCACCGCCCCCGCCGACCGCGGTGCGCGCCTCGCCCGGGACGCGGACTGGACCTCCACCAACCACCTGCTGTTGGGTATCCACCGCCTGCTGGGCCTCCATACCGCCGGTTACCTGTCCCGAGCCGACGAACTGGTCGACCAGCTCATCAGCGAACGTTTGGACTTCCCGATCGCGCACTCCTACTGGTCGTTCGTCAAAGCCTTCGGCGCCTATATCCACGGCGATCTGACCACTACATTCGCCCGCGGCCGGGAAGCACGTGCGATCACCCTGCCCGCTGAATCAACCTGGACCTCTGATACCGCGCTGCTCTACCAGATCCTCGCCGCAGCCATGAGCGGCGATGCACCCACAGCCACCTCGCTGCTCGACGAGTACCGGCCGCCCGGACCCAGCATGGAAGCCGTACGGCCACGAAACATCCATCTCCTCGCCCGCGCGTGGACCGCCGCCGCGACCGGGCTTCCCAGCCGCGCGGCCGCGCTCGCTGGCGAAGCGGCCGGACTGGCCCAGCATCAGGAGTTCTTCGCCTTCGAAGTCCTCGCTCGTCAAACCGCTGCCCAGTTCGGCGACCGCTGCCAAGCCGACCGACTCGACGAACTTGCCACCCTCGTCGAAGGTCCCCGGGTCATGGCCGCGGCTCGACACGCCCGCGCCCTGCGGATCGGCGACCCCGACGCCCTGCTCGACGCAGCTCGTTGCTACACGGAACTCGGTGACCGGATCGCCGCCGCCGACGTTTACTCTCAAGCTGCGGAGGCGTACCGAACTCGCGGCCGCCGCGGCACAGCCCTGACGACCGCCGCGACTGCCCGCGAATTCGCGGCAGCCACCGGCGCCGACACGCCCGCCCTCCGCGCTCTGCGCTACGAAAACCCACTCACCCCCCGACAACGAGAAGTCATCGCTCTCGTCGCGGCCGGGCTCACCAACCGCGAAATCGCCGAAAAACTCGTCATGTCCATCCGCACTGTCGAAGGCCACCTGTTCCGGGCCTCGCAACGCACCGGCATCAACAACCGAGACCAACTCACCACCCTGCTCGAACCCGACTCGACAAGTAGACCGAACACCAGGCAACTGCCGATTTGACTGCTCAGGCCCCTGCCTCTCGACCAGTTTCCTTCTCGTCTCCCCGCCCTCACGCCACGCCGTCGATCGCCGGGCGGCCACACGACAAGTGGTCGGGTGGCCGCCCTGACGAGATACGCCCATTCGGGTCAGGAGTAGTCGAGGATGAAGTTGAAGCCCTGCGCGGCATGGAGACCGCCCGCAGCGCAGCGGTGGTCGCCCTGGGTGCCGCCCTGCCAGAACAGGATTCGGCAACGCACACAGAACCGCCAGCCATCTTGTCCGGGCGCTCCAGAGGCGTGCGGCAGGAAGAAGTTGTACCCGGTCGCTCGATGGGGGCCACCGCCGGCGGGGCACACGCCCTGCTGGGCAGGGTCACCGGCCCAGAACATGTTCGAGCAGCTCCCGCAGAACCGCCACTGGTCCTGGCTTTCCCACGATCCCGAATGGTCGTGCGGCAGATAGAACATCCAGCCAGCGGCGGCATGACCGCCAACAGCAGGGCACACTCCCTTGCTCGGATATCCGTCGAAAAACATTCCGTGGCACCGGAAACAGAACCTCCACGCGGCCTGCCCGCGATTGCGGGCAGCGAAGGTGACGGTGTAGTCGCCGCCATCGCCGCGAAAGCGCAGACTCTGCCGCGCAACGTTCCCGGACTCGGCCACAGCCACATCGGCGGGGGTGAACCGCAGCTCCTGCGGGTCACCGACACGGTCGTCGAAATTCGTTCCGCCGGTGGGCATTTCGCACGCCGCGATCATCGCGTCACGCAGGACCTTGACCCGAGTGCCGCGGTCGGAGCCCATGCTGGAATACAACGCACTGGTCGTCTGCGCCGCGATCAGCCCCCGCAGCGCTTCGGCGCTGCCGTCGTCGTTCTCCATCAACGCGACCAGGAAGATCGCGTCGTCGGGATTACGCAGGTCGCGTTCCTCCCCATCCAGCCCCCAGCACGCGTGGAACGCCGAGCCGCGGGTCTCCTTGGCATCCATGTCCTGGAGCGGTCCGTAACGGTGCACCCGCGACGCCGGAATCGGCACCGGGAAACCACCGATCTGAACGTGGGCGGCGAGATCGACGGCGGTGACCAGCACATAGGGCTCGTCCGCACCGACCTCGTCGGTCTCGGCATGGCACCGTAACGATTCGAGACTGATGTACAGCATGACAACGACCAATCTGTGTCGAAAACAACAATGCCTCTTCAGATTTCGGCATCCACACCACAAACGCTGACGTAATGCTCTACCCCACTTCCACACCCTTGCAGCTGCGGGACGGGGTCGTTCACGAAACCATCTCCGCTCACGTGCCAGATCACCGTGTCAAGCCGATCAGATGCAGGCTGTGTCGCGTTTCGGTCGTAGGGTCGTGATCCGCCGGCGAAGGACGTCAGCGGCCAGTGAATACTGGACCTGGCCGGAATTTGATGATCGGCGCGGGTCGATCCCCCTGGCGCGCAGGCGGATCGGATATAGACGCAGTTCGGGGTGTTGTATGGTGCCGCGAAACATGTTGTGAGCCTTCTCTTTCCGCATCTATCGGCCGTTCGTCTCGAAGACGTATCAGCGATAGACGGTCGGATCGAGTTCGATGCGTCGACCTGCGGTTCTTCGACTGCGCGCACGCGGTGTGGGTGTCGCTCGTCGGTGGTACACAGCCGTTACCGGCGCACGATCGTGGACCTGGCCGTCGCGGGCCGGGAAGTGGTGATCCGGCTGATGATGCGCCAGTTTCGGCGCGAGGCTGCTCACTGCGAGCGGCGGATCTTCTCCGAGCAGGTCCAGGGCTGGCTGCTCGATATCAGCGGCGCAGTCCGTTGGCGGCCAACTTACTGACGCGGGTCGGGCTGGCGCTGGGTGGTCGGCCCGGTGCGAGGATCGCCAGGCAGCTGGCGGTGGAGGTGTCGCGTTCACCGTTGTTGGGGCTCGCGCGGGTGATCCGGCTGCCGGTGGCCGGTGAGCTGGTGGAGGTCGGTGCCGACGATTCGGCCGCCGCGGTGACGAGCTGGCGGGCGTGGCGGTTGAGATCCTCGCCGAGCCCTGCGGCCCAGCGCCACCGCCTCGTGCTCCGGGCACAGCCGCGTGATAGCAACCCGTTGAGATCCTCGCTGGGGCTCGGCCGACTTCCGCGCAACGATGCTGGTACGCCCGTTGCGCAGACTCTGGAGGATTGTGGGGCTCACTCGCCACCCCGCTGTGGTGTGCGCCGTCCCAGCGGGGTAGTCGCGGTGTCGATACCGCTGAACCGACCATGGCGGTGTCACCAGGGGTTAGGGACAGTGCCATCGCCCGGGCGATGGCTGACCGACGCGCACCGGAGGTGTCATGTCCGCCCCTACCCCCATACGCCGTCGCCCCTGCTGGGTGCCACGCGATCTCGCCCTGCCGAACAGGCGTCTTCTCGAGACACGTCGCACCACCCCCACTTCGCCGAAAGCTGTTGCCTGTCGGGGCTTCTCGCTGCCGACAAGTCCTCGGGGACAGCGCCGGGCGTCGGGCGGTGCGGGTCGAGTGCGGCACCGCGGGGAGCGGCGATGAGCGACGCTGACGTCTGGCTCAGCAC
Source organism: Nocardia sp. NPDC003482 (assembly GCF_053588115.1). Taxonomy (NCBI): domain Bacteria; kingdom Bacillati; phylum Actinomycetota; class Actinomycetes; order Mycobacteriales; family Nocardiaceae; genus Nocardia; species Nocardia sp. NPDC003482. The sequence continues at coordinate 435 of NZ_JBSFPI010000039.1, read as the reverse complement.
CGACGAGGTCTCGGCGCGATACCAGATTCCGAAGAAGACGCTCGACGCGTGGGCGGCGAACAAGCGGGGGCCCCGCTTCGCCCGGATCGGCCGCTACCGCCGCTACCGTCTCAGCGACCTACGGGCCTGGGAACAACAACAACTCGACGACACCGGGGACCCGCCCGCCCAGCGCTGAACCCGAGCACCTCCGACAGCCGGCGGCGGAACCGAACAGGCCACGGCATCTCGCCCCATCCCAGGGATCTCAGAGCACCGCACCTTGCATGCCCCGGCGCTCGTAAAGCATTCCAGCACAGCGCTTTTCGTTGCCAACTGACGACGAAGAAGACGTCTGGACCGCTCGTTCTCACCGAACCGCCGGTTGCGGCCCTGCCCCCCAACCCCCCGGGCTCGCACATAATTTGCCCTTCCCCGACCCCAATGTCAACACAT
>NZ_JBSFPI010000038.1:0-41759 GCF_053588115.1 Nocardia sp. NPDC003482 | reverse complement strand
GCGGGCCGGGGTCGGCGCGGGGTCCGGTCGGGGCGCGGGGTCCGGGCGGGGGCCGCGCCGATGGCGGCGGTGGCTGTGGTGCGGGTGGCGCGGTAGCGGCGGGGCTGGGTGTTGGTTTGTTCGGCCTGTCCGGCACCGGTCAGCCTGTCCAGGGCGTTGCCGATGGCACCGGACGACCGGCCCAGCACGAGCGAGATCTGGCGCGGCCCGAATTCGGTGCCGGGGTTGTCAGCCAGCACCCGCGCGACCATCGCGCGCAATTCACCGTTCGCCAGCCGGGCCGCGCCGGTCGCCGTTGCGGGGGTATAGGTGGTCATGTCGGTAACTCCTGTCGGAAATTGGTTGCGTCATCCTGTCGGCGAATTGCCGAATTCGACGCGGGGGTCCGGGAATCGGAATTCTGTTGTTCCTGCCCGGTCGGTACCGGTCGAAAGTAGCTCGCGAAATGGTGCGAATTCAAGACAACCACCGGAAAAATATTGGAAAATTCCGGCCGCGACACCGGACTCGCGGCAATTGTCGACACAGCAAGCGGCGCGGAGTTTCATTTCCCGGAAATGAATTCGGTCCGCCGCGCGGCCCGGCAGCAGCGCGGCCCGGCAGCGAGGTCGCCGGTCGTCCGACCGGAGCGACACGAAGCGGGAACCGAAGCCGGGAGGGGGCCGGGACTGTCGTTCCGGTGGGGTGAGGGGCCACCCCCGACGTGTTGACCCTGTTGTATCTCCATACAGCCTGGACGTGTGGCTCGGCGCGAAATAGGCCGTGACCTGTGTGTATGCGGTCGATGGGGTGGGCCGATCTCAAGCGGCCCACCTAAAGGCCCGTCTATCGGCCCACCTATCGGCCCCCGTATCGGCACCCACCGAGCCGGCAAGATCACCTCGATAGAGGGTGAGCACCGTCAGGCGACTCGACAGCGCCTGACACGCATCGAGCCCGATGCATCGCCGGAGTCTGTTCGATAATCAATTCTCGGCGATGAGATATCGGGTCCGCTATTCCATCGCGAGTACCGGGCCGTTGGTGACGCTATTATTTCTCCGGGGTTAGTAATTGTCGATATCGGGACTCTTAGGTGTTTATTGACCGGGGCCGGGTCCGGTGTCGTGGTGGCCGGGTTGTTGGTCGCGGAGTCGTTCGGCGATATCGAGGGTGCGTTGTGTGGGGGTGTCGCCGATGGATTCGAGGCGGCGTTTCAGCAGGGCAAGGGTGGGGTTGATGACGGTGCGTTCGCCGAGGCGGGCGTGCAGGCGGAGAATGTCTTGGTAAATCGGTTCGTTGGTGGGGTCGAGCGCGAGTGCGGTTTCCAGCATGGCCATGGTTTGATCGGGGTCGGTGTCGACCAGCATGGCGGCGAGCTTCCCGAGGGCTTTGAGGCGGTCGCGGCGGGCGTGCTCGCGGATCGGCGCGATCCAGTCGGCGGTCAGCTCTTCGGCGAGCACGCCGTCGGCCGCGGACAGCACCGCCCGGCACGCCCGTTCACGCTCGACCGGGTCGGTGGCGGCGCGCAGCGCGGTCACGGCGGAGTCGAAGACGCGGTAGTCCACGTCCCAGAGGCCGGGGTCCAGCCGGTAGCGGGAGTGGTCGTTGTCGATGAAGGTGCTGGCGGTGTCGCCGGTGGCGGTGGCCAGGGCGGTGCGCAGGCGGGACACGACGGTGTTGAGGGTGTTGGTCGGGCGGGGCGAGTTGTGCTCTGGCCACAGCGCTTCGATTACCGTCTCGCGGGTCGCGCCGGCCGGGTGGACCGCGAGCAGGATCAATAGCTCGCGCTCGCGAGGCCGCAAGTTCCGGGTGATCTCGACCGGGGCGTCGTGGCCGCTCGGCCGCCACAGCACCCGCAACGGCCCGAACACCGTGACCGACAACACCGGCGCTGGTTCCCTCGGCACCGCCGCGTCTGCCTCGGGCATACCAGTGCAGACCGTGGCAGAGGCCCCGGGGCCGTCGCGGGTCGGGGCCGGACCCGCGCTCGGTGATCTCGGCTCGGACCGGGCGTCGCGTCCGGCCGCGCCGGAGGGGGGCAGGGATGCGGTGGGCCGCTGCGGCACCTCGGTTCTGGCGTTGTCCGCGTCGTGGCGGTTGCGGTGACCGGTACCCGCGCGGCCGGTGCCCGTGTTGGCGGGTGCCTCGGGTGGTGACCGGCGAGAGGCCGGGCTGGTCCTGGTATCCGGTGCCGGTCGCCCGGCCGGTGGCGGGCGGTCAGGCAGGTCGATCCGGTAGACCGTCGGCCGTGCCGCCGGGCGGGCGAAGAGGTGGCGCCCCGTCGCTGGGCTGGTGCGCGGGGTTCTGGTGGTTCGGGGTGTCGGTCGGGACGGGCGGAGTTGGGTGTCGATGGCGGTGGCGATGACGCGGGCGGCGGGCAGCAGATGGTTGCGGCGAGCCCAGGGGCGGGGTCGGCGAAGCAGCGTGGCAGCGGACGCTGAGTCGGCGGGCAGGCGCGCCATGACCGGGATCCCGAGAGCGGTCGCGTAGTCGCTGCCGGGGTGGGGGTCGATGAGCAGGACCGCCCGGCGGCGGCCGTGGGCGGTCAGCGCGAGGATCCGGTGCCGGGCATGGACCGGGTCGTCGCGGTCGGCGTGCACGACGAGCAGGCGAGCGTCGGCGTGGGTGAGGATCGAGGCGGTGACCGAGCCCGGCTCGGGGGCTCCGCAGTCGGCGAACACAGTGACACCGCTGGGGTTCCAGTCCCGGGGGTGGCTGTTGTCGTCAGCGGTGAGTAGCGCGGTGGTCCATGCGGCGCGGGGGCCCGAGTCGGGTCCGGGCGGCGAAGCGAGGAACGCGACCCCGCCGGGGAGGAGCTGGGCGTGCTCGGTGAGCTCCAGGGCTTTGGCCGGTGCGCCGGCAGAGGCGGCGCGGGCCATGCTTGCCAGACCCCGGTATGGGTCTGCTCCGGTTAGGGCGGCCAGTTGTCCGCCTGTCGGGTCGGCTTCGACGATCACCGCCTGCTCGGGTCCGGGCCAGGTCCGTGCGAGCGCGACCGTGGTGGTCGTGACACCTGAGCCCGGCCCTACTCCGGCCACCGCGATGAGCAGCCCACGACCCGCACTACGGCGGAAAAGTGGTGCGCCCGAAGCCATCACAACCGCGGGCGAGCAGCGTCCGGGTCGCGCACCTGGGCGGGCGGCTTCATCCCTGCTCCTGAACGTGGCTGATCAGCAGGCCGCCACCGGGGGCGGGAGCTGAGACGGTGTTGATGACCTGGAGGTAGTCGACGCGGCGGCCGTCGGGGTGTAGCTCGGCGATGTGGGCGTTGGCGGTGTTGGTGGTGACAGGGGTGATCGCGACACAGTGCGTGGCGCCCAGCGGGATCGTGGCAATGCCTTCGGCCAGTCCCTGCTGGGTCATTCCGGCGTCCGGCGAAACGAGCGCCATGGCCTTCTCGGCATCCCGCGCGACGTAGTAGTCGAATTCGAAGGTGGCGATCACGCCCGCGATGGTGTCGGGTCTACCGGCACGACGGGTCACCACTGTTCCTGACAATCCCGCGCACGGGTCGCTGCTCGCCGCCGTGGTGGTGGTGGCTGGTGGGTGCGCGGTCGCCGAGATCCCGCTGGTACGCGGGCTGTTCTCGTGGCTGGTGTGGGTGGTGGCTGGCACGCCGACGGAGACCGCGGCGAGGGCCGCGAGGGCGGCCCACCCGCGCAGAGCACGTCCGCGCCGCCGGGCTGGTGGTTGTTCGAGGTCGACATCGGGGGACGGTGGGGTGAACCAGGCGGGTTGGGCTGTGGGAGCCGACTGTGCTGACGGGGTCGCAGCCTCGGCGGCGTCGAGGTCGAGTTCCGCCTCAGGCGCGGTGGCCGGTCGGTTCCATTCCTCGCCGGGGCTGTTGTCGTTGCGAGGCACCGTGTTTCACACCCCTTTCGGTCGGGTTCGGCTTCGGTGGCCTGCCCGCACTCGGCGGCAGGGGTGGCCGGGTGCGGGCAGGTGTCCCCGGTGGGGGTCAGGCGCGTGCCGCGTCGGTGCGACGCGCGGGCTGTTGGCGGTCGCCGGTGGGGTCGGTCAGGGTGTTGGCGAGGTAGGTGAAGGCGTCGCCGCAAGCCTGGCTGGCGGTGGCGAGGTGGCCGGTGTCGTACTCGCGCCAGCTCACGTCCGCGCCGCGCTGGAGGTAGGCGATCATCGCGTCCCGCCCAGCAGTTACGGGAACGACTTGATCTTCGACACCGTGGTAGAGCCGTATCGGTACGCCGGGTGCGGTGTGGCCCAGGGTTTCTCCGGCCAGCACCCACCGCCACACCGGGTCGTTCCACGGGTCGGGGCGGCGGCACCAGTGCGACAGCGGCTGGCGATACCAATCGAGTAGGTGCTCGACGGTCAGGGAGTCCGCGTGTGCGGCGAGCTGTTGTCCCTCGGCGTTGAGCACGTCCAGCAGCGGCAGATGCGGGTAGGCGCGTGCCAATCCGATCAGCCCGGCCACCGCGAGCGCCGAGTAGGCGCCGGTGCCGATGGTGTGGGCCACCGCGGCGAGATCGGAGACCACCGCGCCCGCGCACAGTCCTCGCAAGTCCAGGTCCGGTGCGTAGTCGGCGTGTAGTTCGCCTGCTTTGGCGACTGCGCGGCCTCCATCGGCGTATCCCCATGCCAGCACCGGCAGCTGGGCTGCCTCGCCGTCGTCGGCTTCGAGGTCGGGAACCAGGCGCGCGGCGCGAGCCAGATCGAGCACGATCTGCCCGCCGGCGCGAGCGGCGAGGAAGCTGTGCGGGCCCGCGCCGGTCACACCGAGCCCTTCGCCGTCGGGCACCGCGACCACCCATCCCCGCGCCAGCGCCTCGGCGAGCACCGCGATGTCGGGGGTGTCGGGGCCGGACCCGACAACCAGCGACCGCGACGGCGCGCACGGCCCACCCAGCCCTCGAAATGCCGGGTAGTACACCAGCATTGCCTCCGGGCTGGTGGCGGTGTCGGGGAGGATGACGATTCCCGAGGCGGGTGTCAGCGCGCCGTGGGAATCGCGCGAGACGAACAGGATCTGCCAGGCCGCCGCCGCGCCGGGCAGCTGGGGAACGAACGCGGGGCGCATTCGCACGAATTCACCGGGGGAATGGTCGCCGTGGAGGATCGGGGCAGCGTAGAACTCGGACATGGACACCTCTATCGGTCAGTGGATTGTCATGTGGCGCAAGGGAGTTGGAATACCCGGTGCCACCTGCCTCGCCCCGTCGAGAGGGCACCCGACAGGGCAGGGCATCTCAGGCAGGTGTGCCCGGTGTGCGGGTCACGAGCGTGTCGGGCGGGTCAGGTACTCGGTGAGCTGGTCGAACACGTCGTCGATGGCGGTGCGGGCGGTGCGGCAGTGATCGCCGTCGTATTCGCGCCAGCCGACCGGCGCACCGCGAGTACGGAACTCGTGCGCGAGGCGGCGGCCGAAAGTGACCGGCACGATGCCATCGGTCGAGCCGTGATACAGGTATATCGGCGCCGCCGGGAGCAGGCTCGCGTTGATCAGCTCGAGAGCGAATACGTGCTGCCAGAGCGGGTCGTTCCAGACGTCGGTCCGCTCGCACCAGACCCCGACCGGGTGCCGATACCGCTCGAAGAACCGCCCCCGGTTCGACACTTCCGCCTCGCCCACCACGCTCTGGCGCGATTCCTCGGTGAAGATGTGGCGCAGCGGCAGACGCCGATGCGCGTGGGAGAGCCCGATCAGCGCCGCGAGCCCGAGACCCGCCCACGCGCCCCGATTCACGCTGCGCAGGGCCTGTCCCGGATCGGTGACCACCGCCCCGGCAGCGATCCCGCGCACATCCAGCTCCGGCGCACAGACCAGCTGCAGGCCCCCTGCCCACACCGCCGACCTGCCGCCATCGCCGTAACCCCAGAACACCACCGGGGACTCCGCAGCGTTCAGAGCGGGAACACGGGTCGCGGCGCGGGCCAGGTCGAGCATCACCTGCCCGCCCGCACGACCGGCGAGAAAAGTGTGCGGACCATAACCGATCACCCCGAGCCCCTCCCCATCGGCCACCGCGACCACGAATCCGCGTGCCAGCGCCGCCCGGATCTGGGCGCCGTCGGGCTCGGCCCCCATGGCCAACAGCTGAGAGGCCGAAGGCCCACCGAGGCCATGGAAGCTGGGGTAGTAGACCAGCACCGCGCCACCGAGATCGGGTGCGGAGGCATCGGGGGTGATCACGGTTGCCGACACCGGGATCGGCTGATCACACGAATCGCGAGACACATACAGGATCTGCCACGCCTGATCCGCGCCGGACAACGCCGGTGCCGGACGCAGCCGCAGAATGTCTCCGGGCCGGTGCAGCCCGTCCAGAGCGGGCGGGGTGTAGAAATCGACGTCGGGCCTTGTCATGTCGGTCATCGCGACCCCTTGTCGGCGAGGTCATGGGCCACCGCGACAAGCCACGCGATCCCGGACGCAAGCTGACCGGCCACCGCGTACCCCTCGTGGATCGGTGCTGTGCCGAGGATGCGAACCCACACCTCGGGATTCGCCAGATCGCCGTTGTCGGCGGCCACCTGGCCGACCGCACCCGCCAACTGTCCGGCCAGCCTCGGCAATTCGCCCGGATGAGAGACGACGGTGGCAGTCACCTGGTTCCAGCGATCGGCCGCCGCACGCACCCGGTCCCGGCCCGGGGCGGGGACTCGTGGATCAGCGGCATCGATGAGCCGCTGCGACAACGACTTTTGCGGACGATAATCCACGGTGTCCGCATCGACGACGACGTCGTCGAGCACCACGGTCGTCCACGCCGACCCCAACGCCTGCGACATCGCTGCTTGCAGGCTGTCGGTGGCGGCGATCGGGTTGGACAGATCGGCTTGCGCAGCGAGCAGCGCACCGAACCGCAACGCCGCCGCGTGCTGGGGCGCCGAACACGCCAGGTCCCCGTCGGCACAGACGTCGAGAACCCGGCCGGTGAGCGACCCGTATTCGGCTCCGTCGTCAGCGATCCCGCCCCCGGACGCCGACGGCGCGGCCAGGTGCACGGTGGACACGGCCGCGCCGCTGGTCCCCGGAGCGGGATCCGGTGTGCTCTGTCCGGGCCGCCCCGCCAATACCGGCCCGCCCGCCCTGCGTTCGGGGTTGGCGTAGAGCGCGACCGCCGCGACCTTGTCCGGCGCCACCGGCCCGTTCCCGGCGCCGATCGCGCGCGCGACCTGCGAGACAGCTTGCGCCCCTTGAGAAAACCCGACCAGCGCCAGCTCGGTGTCGGGGCATTGGTCCACGATGCGCTGAGCCTCGACACCGAGATCTGTAATCACGTCGGTGACCGAGTCGGCGTAGGGTTCCTCGCCTCCTCCGGCACCGACGACGCCGCCGAATCCCGCCGCGTACGGGATGTAGGTGTGTTGCACCGATGTACCGGCCGCCGCAGTGACCGGCCCGAGCAGTGCGCCGAGCATCCCGGTGTCGTCGGTGCGGCTCGCGTCCGGCGACGACTGGCCGGTGCCTTGGACTCCGAGCACCCACAAGACCGGACATCCGGGGCCGGCCGGGTCGGGTGCGGCCCCGGCCGGTCCCGGTACCGCGAGGACGGTGGCTGCCACCGGGGCCAGCAGAGCGGCGATACGAGTTCGCGTCTGCACGGTTCTCATCGTTGGTCCACCCCGACCGCGGCACCGAATCCCGCGCCGACGGTGCCACCAACCAGCGCACCGGCCACAGCAGCGGGCGCTCCGGCGATGATGGCTCCGGCCGCCGCTCCGGCGGCCGCTCCGATGGCGGTACCGGCGACGCCGGAGGTGACGGTCCCGATGACCGGCACCGTGACCAGCGTGCCCACCGCAGCCCCGGCGATCCCGCCGATCGTCCCGCCCACCAGGCCACCGACCACCGCTCCGGCCGCTGCGGCCGGGGCGGCGGTGATCGTGGCACCGATCGCGCCGCCGATCCCCGCACCGGCGAGGGTGGCCCCGCTGACCCGGTCCGAGCGGCCCGGCGGGATCCCGATCGAGTCCAAAGCCGTGGCGACCTGAGCCTCTGCTGTCGCCGCGGTGTCGTTGATCGCGTCGCGGACCTCGCCGGGAACCCACGGCGGCGACGGCACCGCGAATTGGCCCACCCTGATCTCGTCCACCGGCGGCGCGATAGGCGCGACCGGTGCGACTGGGACGGGGGGATGCAACTCCTCCACTTTCACCGGCTCGACCGGATCCGGGGATGGCGCGGGCCGGGGCACGGGTCCGTTGCGTACCGCAGCCGGTTGCTCGGTATACGACGGCGCGACCGGTGGCGCAGGAGGCGGTGGCGGCGGCGGTGGTGTGGCCGTTCCGGGCTGTACCGGAGTGGTCACGCCGGGCTGGTCGACGATCGGCGCGATCGTCGCGGCGGCGGCGTCCGGCGTGGTCAGCAGGACCAGCGCGTGCACCGCGCCGACGACCAACGCCTGACTACCCAGCGCGACACCTCGTCGGCGGACGGCTCGATGCACGAACCCGCCGAGTCGAGCATTGCGCTCGGAGCAGGCCGTGATGTCGGCGGGATTGCTTCTGTTTCTGGGCATGACGAATAACCCCTTATGAGGAAGGAAGAACGAGGAGAACCGATTCGACAATTGCGCTCGACAGCGCATGCGCGGTGTGGGCGCTCCCGGTGGCGTCGATGCGACCGGGAGCGCCCATCACCGCATGTCGAGGGTCAGAGGAAAAACAGGACGAAGCTCAATGCCTGGGCGGCGACAGACAGCAGGTTCGATGCGAGAATCGCACCGGAATTGAGCAGGTTGAGGACATCGTTCGGATCCATATTTATTCCTTTCTCGAGCAGGATGAGGAGTTGCGTCACGATCACAGCTCCCCGGAATGAAGGCGCACGCGATGCCGAAAAATGGTGAGAGAGTTCGGATTCGGCATCGCTGTTTGCCTTCTATTACTTCACTCGAAGGTCAGGTCGGTGTCAAAGGGTTGCGGGTGCCCAGTTCAGGCACCTTTTGCGGAATTAATTGCCCAGTCTGGGCAATTACCAGTCCATCGCGCACAAATTGGGCAATTTACGGTTGTTGACTCGGCTGACACGAGCCTGAATTCTGGGCATCACGCAGAGCGGTTCCCGGGAAGCCCGCATAGGCGGAGTGACCGAATAGTCCGCCCCGGCTGAATCTGACCGATCGTCACGGCACTATGCGCAGGCTCCTTGTGCTGCCGTTATTTGATTCGAGGTTTCTGATGACAAGCACAAAGCCACCCGCAAGGATGCGGTCGGCTGTTTCAGGTCCCGGGCGGACCGTCGAGGTCGTCATTGTCGGCGCAGGGTTCGGTGGGCTCACCATGGCTGCGGAACTGCGTTCGTCGGGTATCGACAACTTCGTCGTGCTGGAGGGCGGCGAGGATGTCGGCGGGGTCTGGCGCGAGAACACCTACCCGGGTTGTGCCTGCGATGTGCCCTCGCATCTGTATTCATTCGCTTTCGACCCGTACCGAGGCACCGACATCCGGTTTCCGGGGCAGGCAGACATCCTCGACTACATGCGGCAGGTGGCCGACCGTCACGGCTTGCGCACGCATCTACAGTGCGGCACAACCGTCCTCGGCGCGGACTTCGACTCTGCGACAAGCACATGGACGCTGACCACCACCGCCGGCCAGAAGATCCGAGCGAGGTCAGTGGTATGGGCGGTCGGGCAACTGCACCGCCCCGCCTACCCGACCCTTCCCGGCGCGCACAGCTTCCGAGGCCGCGCCTTCCACTCCGCGCGCTGGGACCACGAGGCCGACCTGACCGGGCACATCGCAGTCATCGGCACCGGATCATCTGCGGCGCAGATGATCCCGGAGCTGGCACGCACCGCCGCATCCGTGACGGTGTACCAACGCTCGTCGGCATGGATCTTGCCCAAACCCGGAAAACGATTCGGGCCGGTGTCTCGCTGGGTTCTGGGGCGTGTCCCGGGAGCACACCAGCTCTACCGTGCGGGTCTGTATCACGGGGCCGACGCGGTTCTGGCCCCGATCATGCGCGGCGGCTGGTCGGCGCGGCCCGCGACCTGGATCGCTCACGCGCACCTGCGGCGCCAGGTCCCCGATCCTGCACTGCGGCAGGCACTCACACCGCGATACCGGATCGGCGAGAAGAGAATTCTGCTCGACAACATGTTTTATCCCACGCTGATGCGGCCAAACGTCGAGCTGGTGACCGATCGGATCGACCGCATCGTCGCCGACGGCATCTACTCGGCGGACAGCACTCACCGGCGCGCCGACGTGATCGTCTACGCCACCGGGTACCGGGCAACAGAACTGCTGGGCGGGATCAGAATTCGAGGCCGCGGTGGCGTGGACTTGCACGACCGATGGAACTCCGCACGACCCGAGGCGTTCCTCGGGCTCGCGGTACCGGGCTTCCCCAACATGTACCTCATCGCCGGACCCAACAGCTTCACCGCGGCCAACAGCAATCCATCCCTCAAAGCCGATCAAGCACGCTACATCGCCCGCTGTATCGCGCTCTCCGACCGATGGGATGCCCCGATCGAGGTCACCACGGCAGCGATGTCGCAATACCGGGTCTGGCTCGACGCGCAGCTGGCGCGCACCGTATGGCCCACGGGCGTGCGGGCCTGGTTCAAACGCCCGTCCGGCGAGGTCACCAACGCATGGCCCACCACCGCGCGCGCCTTCCGCCAGATGACCCGCACCGACGCCGCACGGGCCTTCTACCCGGTCCCCGGAACCTCAGCAGCTTCTGCCGCCACCTCATCGAGCAAGACCACCACGGCCCACACCGGGAGGTAGTGGTTGTTCTGGTGAATGTTGTCGTCGGTATCGGCGAATTCGACCGTCACTCAGTGACAGATCGGGCCCGGCTCCATCGGCGGTCCACCGGCAGCCCGGCCAGGGCCCATTCGAGCATGCCTTCGTCGAGGCGTTTGACCTGCCGCCCCGAGGACTGCGCGATGCGGACCGCGTCCGGTGCCATGACGCAGTAGGTCCCGCGGCAGTAGGCGACTATGTCGCGATCGGTGGGCAGTTCGGCCAGGCGCGCCGCCAGCTCGGCGAGGGGGACGCTGATCGCCCCGGGGATATGACCGGCGTCGTATTCCTCGTGGGGACGCACGTCGATCAGGGTGATCTCACCGGCGTCGTGGCGGCGGAGGAGTTCCTCGCGGGTGATCGCGTCCTCAGGAGAGCCGAGCACCGCGGCGGCGGCAACGGCGACATCGGCCAGGTGTGCCTCGGCCACGGTCTGCACCAGGGCGAACAGGCGGGCGACATCGGTGCCGGCGAGGCGGTAGATCTGGCGGGTGCCCTCGCGGCGGGCTTCGACCAGGCCGCCGGACTTGAGCGATTGCAGGTTCGCCGAGGCGGTGGTCACGTTCTGGCCGGTGGCGTGCGCGATGGCCTCGACGGTGCGCTCGCCTTGGGCGAGCAGGTCCAGGATCTGCAGGCGGCGGCCGTTGCCCAGGGCTTTGCCGACGCGGGCGATCTCGTCGAACAGGGCGGCTTTGCGGCCGGTGGGCTCACTCACGCTTGCTTCTCCAATACTCTTTGGAATAGCTTATTCCATAGTTCTTTGGAACAACATCAGACATGGCGATTGTATTCGCACCCCCGCCACCCTTTCGGGTGGGAGCCACCTGACCTGGGAGAACACGTGAACTACCTCTTCGTGCTGCACGACCCGCCCTACGGCACCGAACGCACCTACAACGGCATCCGCTGGGCCCGGCAGATGCTCGACGCCGGACACCAGGTGCGGGTGTTCAACTTCGCTGACGCGGTCATCTCGGTCACTGCCGGGCAGAAGGTTCCCAACGGGTTCTACAACCTGGCCAAGATGACCAGCGCCTTCACCGGCAAGGGCGGACAGATCGGCAACTGCGGTGCCTGCATGGACGCGCGCGGCATGGGCGAGGACCAGCTCGTCGACGGCGCGCACCGTTCCTCGATGGCCGAGCTGGCCGACTGGACGGCCTGGGCCGACCAGGTCATCAACGTCTGACATCCCTTCCGCTGCAAAGGAACCCGAAGCCATGAGCAAAACCGTTGTCGTGCTCGGTGCGGGCGTGGGCGGACTGACCGCCGCGACCGAACTCCGCAAAACCCTGCCCGCCCAGGACCGAATCGTGCTGATCGACCGCGGCTTCGACGGCACCCTGGGCCTGTCGCTGCTGTGGGTGCTGCGCGGCTGGCGCAGCACCGAGCAGGTCGCGGTGCGCCCGAGCGCCGCCGCGCTGCCGGGGGTCGACCGGGTGACCGGACAGATCGAGCGCATCGACCTGGACTCGCGGACCATCGACTGCGGCCCGGCCGGGACGATCGGCTACGACGCGCTGGTCATCGCGCTGGGCGCGAGCCTGGACCTCGATCGCCTGACCGGATTGTCGGCTGCGCTCGAGGCCGGGGTCGCGGGCCAGTTCTACACCGCCGACGGCGCCGCGGACCTGCACAACAAGGTCGAAGCGCTGGAGACGGGCCGGGTGATGGTGCTCGTTGCCTCGACGCCGTTCAAATGCCCCGCGGCCCCGTTCGAGGCCGCGTTCCTGCTCGCTGATCAGCTCGGCGAGAAATTCACCAGCACCCAGGTTCGGGTGGACGTGTTCACCCCGGATCCGCTGCCGATGCCGGTCGCCGGGCCCGCGGTCGGCAACGCGCTGGTGGACATGATGGCCGCCAAGGGCATCGGCTTCCACGGCGGCACCTCGGCCACCCGCGTCGACCCGTCCACGCGCAGTGTCGAGTTCGCCGACGGCAGCACCGAAACCTTCGACCTGCTCGCTGTCGTTCCCCCGCACGCGCCCGGCGCGGCGGTCGCCTCCACCGGACTGGGCCCCAACGGCTGGATCCCGGTCGATGCGGGCACCCTGGCCACCGCCACGGCGGGGGTGTACGCGGTCGGTGACAGCACCGCGCTGCTACTGCCCAACGGCAAGCCCCTGCCCAAAGCCGCGATCTTCGCCGAGGCCCAAGCCCTGGTCGCCGCCCACCAGGTCGCCCGGCATCTGGGTTATGACGCCCCCGATACCCGGTTCACCGGGAAAGGAGCCTGCTACGTCGAGCTCGGAGACGGCCTGGCGGCCAAGGGCGAAGGCGAGTTCCTGGCCTCGCCCGCTCCGCAGGTGAGTCTGCGTGAACCGTCAGCGGCCTACCATCACGAGAAGGAGCAGCAGGAGCGAGACTGGCTGGCGCGCTGGAACATTCGCGCCTGACCTCGAACCGGGCCACCGCCGGCGAACAGCGGTGGCCCGGGCCTGCCTGCACCTTCGGCGAAAGAACCTCTCGTGTCCCTCCCCGCCACCACCGCCGGTACTCCTGTCCCCGAGACCGCGCGAGCGCAACGTCGCGTGCTGAACGTTCTGGTCGCCGCGCAGATCCTCAGCGGTGCCGGGCTGGCCGCCGGCATCACCGTCGGCGCCCTCCTAGCTCAGGACATGCTCGGCTCCACCGGACTGGCCGGACTGCCCAGCGCCCTGTTCACCGCGGGCTCGGCCCTCGCGGCGATCGCCGTCGGACGACTCTCCCAAGCCTGCGGCCGACGTCCCGGACTGGCCGCCGGATACCTCACCGGCGCGCTCGGCAGCCTCGGCGTCATCGCCGCAGCCGTGCTCGACAACCCGGTCGTGCTGTTCGTGGCGTTGTTCGTCTACGGCGCGGGCACCGCCACCAACCTGCAAGCCCGCTACGCCGGAGCCGATCTCGCCGAGCCCGCCCACCGCGGACGCGCGGTATCGACGGTGCTGGTGGCGACCACCCTCGGTGGTGTGGTCGGCCCGAATCTCGCCGCCCCGACCGGGGATCTGGCCGACACCCTCGGCATTCCCTATCTGGCCGGGCCGTTCCTGCTCGCCGCCCTCGCGTACAGCCTGGCCGCGCTCGTGCTGGGGCTGTGGCTGCGTCCGGACCCGCTGCTGCTGGCACGTGAACTCGGTGCCGCGCACCCCGTCGACACCGCGCAAGCCGCGAATACGGTGTCGGCCCGCGGTATCGAGAGAGGCATCGCGACAGGCGGTTTCGTGATGGCGGTGACCCAGTTGGTGATGGTCGCGATCATGACCATGACCCCGGTCCACATGCTCGCCCACGGCCACGGAACCGCCGCAGCCGGAGTGGTGATCGCCGTCCACGTCGGCGCGATGTACCTACCCTCACCGGTAACCGGCTGGCTGGTCGACCGCTACGGCCGCCTGCCCGTCGCCGCCGCCTCCGGCATCACCCTGCTGGGTGCCGGACTGCTGGCCGCCCTCGCCCCCGGAGATTCGATCGTGCTGCTCGCTCTGGCCCTGGCGCTGCTCGGATTGGGTTGGAACCTGGGCCTGGTCGCGGGGACCGCCATCATCACCGACACGGTGCCGCTGGCGACCCGCGCCAAAACCCAAGGCACGGTCGATGTCTCGATCGCCATCGCGGGAGCCACCGGCGGCATGGGATCGGGACTGATGGTCGCCGCCACCAGCTACCCCGCCCTGGCACTGGCCGGTGGCGTCCTCGCCTTGGCGGTGGTGCCGGTCGCCGCGTTCAGCGGCAACCGGCGACCGGCATAGTCAGGCTTGGGCTTCGGCGGTCTTGGCGAAGGCTTCCAGCACCGAATTCCAGCCCCCGCCGCCCTCGACGATGGTCTTGGCCATCGCCGCGCCCTCGACCAGCCGGTCGATATGGCGATGTTCGAGAGTGACCGTGGTCTGCGCCGGGC
Source organism: Nocardia sp. NPDC003482 (assembly GCF_053588115.1). NCBI lineage: Bacteria > Bacillati > Actinomycetota > Actinomycetes > Mycobacteriales > Nocardiaceae > Nocardia > Nocardia sp. NPDC003482. Next base: position 27,175 of record NZ_JBSFPI010000038.1, on the reverse strand, counting down.
CCTCGGCGGTGAAACGCACCTCGATCTCACTCGCACGCTCGGGATCCGGGTCGTACTGCCAGTGCCCGGTGATCTGCCAGGTCACCACCAGCCGGTGCGGGGGCTCCCACACCAGCACCCGCCCCCAATCGCATTCGCTGCCATCGACCCCGCGCTCGTACCAGCGCCCGCCCACCTGAGGCTCCAGGATCGCATCGGCCATCTCCGACGCACCGATGTGGTAGGCCGACGGCCACCAACTACCGAAGGACTCGGTGAAGAACGCGAACGCCCGCTCCATCGGCAGCGCCACCGACGCTTTCCCTTGCAACGCAGCAACATCCGGGGTCGTGCTCATAACGGTTTCTCCTGTCCGAAATCGTCGGCCGCCGCCTCGGCGGCCTTCTGAAAAGCAGCGAGCGCGTTGTCCCAGATCTGCTGGAAATACGCCTGAATCGCCTCCAGCCCTTCCGGATTGATCCGATAGATCCGCCGCGTGCCCTGCGGAGAGACCACCACCAGACCGCCCTGCTTGAGGACCTGCAAATGCTGCGAGACCGCCTGACGAGTGATCGGCAACTCCTGCGCCAGCTCACCCACCGAACACGGCCGGCGCGCCAGCCGCTCGAAGATCGCCTTGCGCATCGGGTCGCCCAGAATCGCCAGATCCACATCTCTGAAAGCGCTCACTTTCGTAAGTCTGCACTTTCAGAAGCGGCGAAGCAAGAGGCAGCAGCCACCGATCTGCCACCAACTCCCGAGCGACAACCTCCATGGCACACCCGGATCCCCAGTGCGAACCCGCAGTGCGCGGAAGCCGACTTCGAGTTCAGGTGAGAAGTCGATTCGCACATCGACACGAGCTACGCCATAACCGCCCGATTTTCGGCGAATGCTACGACTACCCTTATCTCGGCGCTCGAGCCACTTCTCTCGTAGAGCAGGCCGGGTCCGCGGTGCACCTCCGCAGCCTCGTCCGAGGCACGGTGGTGCGCACGGTATCCCTGCAACGGGTGCGTCGAGGGCGAAGCACACGCCCCCTTTCCACCACCATCAAGATCACGACGTCAAAATTCCCGATATGAACATCACCGGTTCGGAAGGCGACGTCAGAGTTCACAGATCGGCGACGTCACAGATCGCCGATAGAACCAGAGGTCGCGGGCGCGCCCTGGCCCTGGACCGGTGTCAGCGGCCCGAGCAGTGGACGACATGCGTTCCCGCCGCCGTGGAGGGTATCTCTGTCCGGCCGGCATAGGCGGCCACAAGCTCGGACGCGCAGTGGTCTTCGAGGAGCTGGCCCCCGAAAGACTGGATGAGGTGGTGGAATTCGTCGGCGGTGAAGCAGGAGCGCCATGGCTCTCCCAGTCGTGCGGTGCTTTCGGCGCGCGTGTGGAGGTGGTCGGCGCTGGCGTGGTGGGGTGGGTAGAAGTAGTCGAGGACGCCTTCGCCGCCGTGGTGGTCGAGGATGTAGCCGAGCATGTCCTCGAGCGCTGGCCGGGTGAGGTACACGGTGACACCGAGCGCGATGTAGACCGCCGGGCGGCTGCGGTCCAGACCTGCTGTCGCCAGTTCTGCTGCCAGCGTGGTGTGTTCGAAGTCGATCGGTACGAAGGTCACGGTGTCGGGGACGGGGATGGTGGCCTCGGCGAGCAGGCGCTGTTTCCAGGTCTGGGTGTCGGGGTGGTCGACTTCGAAAAATCGCACGTGGTGGCTGCTGCGGTAGGCGGTGGTGTCGAGTCCGGCGCCGAGGATGACGATTTGGTCGACTCCTCTGGCGACAGCCGCGGCGAGGCGGTCGTCGGCGAATCGGGAGCGCGCGAGGATGTATTGGCCCCGGCGGTGCGCCACGTCCGGTGCCAGCCCTCGATCGAGCACTGTGTGGTCGAGGACCGGCTCGCAGAGGATTCGGTCGGCGAGCGGATCGGCGAGTATCTCTGGATGGAGTTTGGAGTACTTGGCTCTGATGTGCGCGATGGCGGCGGCGGTGTCGCTGGGGCGTCCGGTGTGCATGTGTGTTCACCCTTTCTTCGGTGGGAGATGTCGGGGGTCGGTCCGGTGTGGGGTGGGTGCGCCTGATCGCTGGGCGCGGGGGAACACGACGGGAAGCGCGGTGAGTGCGCGGTGGAACGGGCCCGGCCGGTACTCGAGCCGGTCGGCGGGCACGGCCAGGACGATGTCGGGGATGAGGTCGAGGAGGTAGTCGATCGCGTCCTGCGCGATCTGATACGCCACGGTCCGAGCGGGGCAGGCATGCGGGCCGGTGCTGAACGCCAAATGCGATCGATTGCCCGACCGGGCTGTGTCATTGCTGGCTATTTCGGGGTCGTTGTTGCAGGCGGCGATGCTGATGACGACCGGCTGGACCGCGGGCAGCCACATGTTGCCGACCAGGATCGGCTGGCGTGGGTAGGTGGTGCAGAAGTTGGCCATGGGCGGGTCGTTGAACAGCACCGCGTCGAGGGCGTCGCGGGTGTGCAGGCTGCCGCTGAGCAGGCTGCCGCCGAATCGATCGTCGCTGAGCATCAAACGCAGCGCGTTGCAGACGAGGTCGGGCACCGCTTGCAAGCCCGCTCCGGCGAAGCTCATCAGCTGGGCGGCCACTTCCCGGTCATCGAGCCGGGCGGGATGCTGGATCAGCCGTGTGGTGATGTCGTCGCCTGGGTGAGCGCGCTTGAACGGGACGAGGTCGGTCAACGCGGCGGTGAGGGTGTCCATGCCGGGTGCCGCGGTGCCGTCGCTGTCGAAGCGCTCCTTCGTGCCGGCCGCGACCTGGCCCACGATGTCCTCGGAGCCACCGTATACCTCTGTGAGCACGGCCAGCACCAGAGGGAAGGCGTACTGGGATGCCAGGTCGGCTCGGCCCGCGGGGAGGATAGCGTCGACCAGCGCGGTCGCGATCCGTTCGACGCGCGCGTGCATCGCGTGCAGGTCGACACCCTCGATGGCGGCGACCGACGGTGCCCGGTAGCGAGCGTGCTCGGCTCCGCTGGAGTACCGCGCGGCCGGACGCCATTCCATCATCGGCCGCAGCGAGCAGTCACCGGCAATGCTCTGCTGCCACGGCCTCGGATCGGCGGGAAAGTGCTCCGGATCGTGCAGGATCCGCACGGCCGTGTAATAGCCGAGCACCAGCGTAGCCGGGACGCCCGGCGCCAGCTCCACCGGCGCCAACGTCCCATACCGCCGCCGCAGCGCCCGATACACCGCGTGCGGATCGCGGCGGAAGCTCTCCCCGTGGATCGCCACGCGGGCCTCGCCGGTATCGATGGGAGAGCCATGGACAACAGGACAGGTCAACGTCACTCCATTGGAAAAGTGGTCTGGAATCAATCTCATCGCCTGCGAGGAATTGCTCGAATTACCCGGCAGCCAATCAATACGGTGCCACCCTTATCAGCGTCATCGAAATGGATACGCATACCCAAAAACCCACCTACCCATAACGACAACACGTCCGGAATACACCTATTCGGCGGCACTGACAGAGACGGACCGGACCCGGTATCGAATCGTTGGCTACCGCGAAAGATGCAGCATGGCGAGGCTTTTCGAGCTTCAGCCTCCGAATCGCAGTGCAGCGAAACGATGCTGTGCGGCGTGGCCCGTATTCCGTTGCGCTCTCAGCGTTTTCGTCGGTATGGGTATATACCTAAAAACCTACCTACCCATAGTGCGCGCGGCTCGCTCATGGAGACCGTGCGGCCCTTTTCCGGGATATAGTCGTCGGCATGACCAACCCTGGGGGGAATGCTCGCGGTGCGGTTCCGGCACCGACTCATGGCTTCGTGGGCCGCAAGGACGAACTGTCGCTCATCAGCGCCCTGCTGATATCGGGGCCGGATCGACTGATCACCTTGATCGGGCCGGGGGGTATCGGCAAGACCCGGCTTGCCGACGAAGCCGCCCGCAGCGCGAAGGCTCAAGGGGTGCGGGTGTATTGGGTGCCGCTGGCACGGCTACCGGTGGATGCGGAGTTCAAACAGGTGGAGCAGGCCACCGCCTCGGCAGTGATCTCCGCGGACTTCTCCAACAGGCGCGCGGGCGAAGCCTTGGAAGCCGCCCTGCGCGGCACCGACTCGGCGGGCCCGAGTCGCCGTGCGGTCCTGGTTCTCGATAACGGGGAGCATGTTCTGCCCGCTCTGCGGCATCTGATCGCCCAGCTGCTCAACACACTGCCGAATCTGACCATCCTGGCCACCAGCCGCAGCCCGATCGCGTGGGTCGACGAACGCCTGATCCCGGTTCCCGTGCTTTCGCCCGCCGAATCGCTGACCTTGTTCCGGCAGCGCTGCACCCTGATCGGACGCTCGCTGGAATGGAACGCCGACGACATCGCTGCCGCGACCGAAATCTGCGAGCACATCACCCACCACCCCCTCCACATCCGGCTCGCGGTCGGCCGGTTGCGCTACCAAGGTCTGGCGGACCTGTGTGCCGAGCTGACCGGCCGCGCGGACGACAAACGGCTCGGATGGTCGACCGGAGCCCGCTCGGGCGCCGATCCGCGACACCTCGCGATCACCAACGTCATCGCGTGGAGCTACCAACTGTGCAGCGACAAGGAAAAACTGCTGTTCACCAGGCTGTCTGCCTTCGCACCCGGCGGCAGAAATCCCGACGACACCGGTGACACGGCAGATGTGGGCGCGGACCTCGACGCGATCATCGCCGTATGCAGCGACGAACACGCCAGCACTGACCCGGATCAGGTGAGTGTGTCTCCACACGAGATCGCAGGGCTGCTGGAAAGCCTTGCCGACAAGTCGCTGGTCTCGATCCACATCACCCCTTGCGGGTCGCGGTACTCGATGCTCGAGTCCCTGCGGGTGTATGCATGGGACCGGTTGCGCGACAACGACCCTGGCGAACCCGCACGGTTGGCCAAACGTCACCTCGCCTACTACCGCGACCGGGTGGTCGACGACGCGCGCAATTGGTTCAGTCCGCGCGAGCGGGCGCTGGTCATGTGGGCACGGTCGTCGTGGAGCAATATCGTCGCCGCGATCGAGACCAGCATCACCATGCGCGGTGAAGCCGAGGCCGGCCTGCAGATCTGCGGTGGACTGATCACCTTGCGCGTGCCCTTCGTACGCGGGTCGATACGCGAAATCCGCGGCTTGGCCGAAAGGTGCCTCGACGCTAGCGAAACCGTGTCGCCGCAACCGGTCGACCTTCAGCTCGAGCTGCGAGCAGCGCTGGCGTGGCTGGCGATCCGATCGGGTCAAAGCCACGAGGCCCGGCGTTTCCTCGACGAAGTGATCCCGTGCTATCTGTCGGAGCCCGACCGCGCCGAATGGGCCGAGCACCCTGACCGGGATTTCGGCCTGCCCGCCGTCATCGAGATCACGGTGGGTACCGCCCTGTTCCTGGGCGCCGAGGACGCCCGCGCCATTGCGATCATCGAGCGAGCGCGCGAGAAGTACCACGCCGCCGACAACCCGGCCGAGGTGTTCGCCCACATGTTCGGAGCGCTGGCCGCCGCATTGCTCGGGTCGGCCCCGCAGGCCCACACCATCGCCCGCCGCGCCGTGGGCATCGCCGAAGCCTCCGGAGCGAGCTGGGCCACCAGCTGGGTGAAACTGAGCTGGGCCGTCACCTTGACCATGCACGGCGACCCACACGAAGCCACCCGCGTCCTGCGCGAAACACTGTCCTACCAAATGGCTTTCGATGACCAGTGGGGGGCGATGTGGAGCGTCGTGCTACGCACCTGGGCACTCGAACGCATGATCACCGGCAACGATCGCGACCGCGACTGGCAACTCGCCCACGAGATCGCCCAAACCCTGGGCGGGGCCGAAACCCTGCAAGCCCACCTCGGCGTCGACATCACCGTCATGGGATCGTTCGCCAAGATGTGCCGCAAGGCCCAGGTAACAGCGCGAGGCATCCTCGGCGACGAACACTTCGCAGCCGAAACGGCCCGCGGCAAGCAACTGAATCCACACAACAACGACGTCCATCGCCTCGCGCTCGGAGAACTCACCCTCTCCGTCGCCCCCACGCCGGAGGAATTCGCCCAGCGAGGCGGGCGCACGACTCAAAACACACCCCTCAAGTTCGCGGCAACACCATGGGACAGACTCAGTGAATCGGAGAAAGCGGTCGCTCGCCTGGCCGCAGCGGGACTCTCGAATTCAGCGATAGCCCGCCGTCGCGGCACCTCCACCAAAACCGTCGACGGACAGATTGCCGCCACCCTGGCAAAACTCGGCATTCCGAACCGCCACCACATCGCGAAACACGTCCCCGAGAACCACCACTAACAGGCGAAGCTCCCGCCGGAAAACCCATTCAGGAGTATCCGGCGCACCTACGCGCCGTCTTCAGGCCCCGTACGCCACTGGCCACATGACGACCCGGCGAGCCGGTCAGACGGATTACTCCTCGGGCGAAGCACCGTACCGTCGGCGAGACATAACGCCTGATGAACACACATTTTTATGGCACCCCCCAGGTTCGTGAGTAGATAGCTTTCCAGGCGCAGCATGGGTATTTACCGATTCGAATTCCTCGCGGACATGTGACGCTCGCCTTATCGACCTCCACTGCCCTGCGCCCCAGTAAACGCCTCACCAAAACCACATTCGCTCTCCCGCCTACTCGCACCATTGCCGAGATCCCGGCATCGGACGAAGGGATTCCCATGTCTGCACATCATTCGCGTGATCCGGTTCTCGTCGTGGGGGCCGGTCCCACGGGCCTGACGATCGCCGCTGAATTGTTGGCTCGTGGGGTGGACTGCCGTGTCATCGACAAGCGGCCCGGTCCGCTGGTCACGTCGCGGGCGTTCACGCTGCATGCGCGCACGCTGGAGGGGTTCGCCAGGGCAGGGTGTGTCGACCGGTTCCTCGAGCGCGGTCTGCGCCATCGAGGGATGGCCTTCCACTTCCGTGGCGGCGCTGTCGAGCGCTTGGACTTCACGGTGCTCGACACCCCGTACCCCTACATCCTCGTCATCGAGCAGCAGGACACCGAGGCCGCGCTGCGCGAGCACCTGGCGTCCCTGGGCGGCTCGATCGAGTGGAATACCCGGCTGGATTCGGTCACCACCGACAGCGACGGCCGGATCACCGCCGTTCTCGACCACACCAGCCGGGGTGGTCGTGGCCGGACCCGGATGCATCCGGACTGGCTGGTGGGTTGCGACGGACTCCACAGCACAGTGCGCGCCCACATGGGAATCGACTTTCCCGGCGACGAGTACGCCGGCCTGCAATTCCGGATGATGGACGCGCGCATCGCTCGGTATCCGGTCAGCACCGACGAGATCCACTACTTCATCGACGCCGACCACATGCTGCTCACCACGACCCTGGCCACCGGTCACCGTGTGCTGATCAGCGATATGCGCGCCACTCCCGTGGCCAACCCGGCCCCCGACCCTCACGCGGCGCGAAACGCGTTCCAGCCCGTCGTCGACGACTGGCTACCCGGTGCGCGGCTCAGCGTTCCGCAGTGGACCACCGAGTTCCCGATCTGGCGCCGCCAGGCCACCCAGTACCGGCGCGGGCGTCTGCTGCTGGCTGGCGACGCGGTCCATGTGGGCAGCCCCGCCGCTGGACTCGGCATGAACAACTGCATCCAGGACGCGCACAACCTCGGATGGAAACTCGCCGCGGCCGCTACCGGCCGCGCACCCGAGGGACTCCTCGACACCTACCAGGCCGAGCGGTTGCCGATCGCGGTCCAAGTCGGCGACGCGAGCAGCATGCTGCATCAGATCATGATGGCGCACGGCTCCTCGATCCAGGACCGGCTCGACATCATCCGTCAGCAGCCCGACTTCCCCTATCAGGCAGCTGCCAGGATCGCGGGCCTGACGCACCACTACCGCGACGTCCTCACCCAGCCACCGGGGCTGCCGCGACTCGACGGCCTCACCGTCGGCGACCGCGCCCCTGACATCCCCGTCACCTCGACAACCGGCGTGCATGATCTGTTGTCTCATCCGTACTACACGCTGCTGATGCTGCATCGGCAAGCGCACTCACCCGTGGCCGGCGGCCTCGCCGAAATCACCGCGCCCTACCACGACCTCGTGCGAACCGTCGTGATCACCTCACCCGACATCCCGGCCGACGCGCCCACCGGGGCACTCGTCGCCCACGACGCCCGCGTGCACGACCTCTACGGTCAGCCCACCGACGACACCGCGTGCCTGGTCCGCCCCGACGGGCACATCGCGCTGCGGATTCCCGCCGACCCCGGCACACTCCACACCGCACTCAAAGAAACCGTCCTGACATGACCACATTCACCCCGGTTCTGAGCGCGAGCGCACCCTACCCGCGAGCGGCCGACCCGATCCCCTGCGCGGCAGAGCACCCGCTGCCGCCAGACGCTCTCGTCGGACGCGGTCCACAAGCCGTCGTCGTCGGGCTGATCCGTCCCGATCTGCACTCCTGCCGGACTCAAGCGATCGCCAGCGCGATCACGCCAGCCGAAGACCACGCGATCCGCACGACCGCTGCCCGCCACCGGTGGCGAGTCGCCGACATCGCGCACTTCCCACCGGAGGGCGACGACACAACCACCGATCCCGTCGACTACCTCCTGCACCGGGTGCGCAAGTGGCGCGCCGACGCGGTCATGGTCCCCGCCCGCACCTACCTCACCGACCGGTGGGGACGCGACTGCCTCGAAATCGTGCGCACGGTCTGTGCCGTCGTCACGCTATCCCCGACACGGCTGTGGCCCCGCACTGCCGAAGGTGCACCGCTATCGGCAGGTGCGGTGCTGTGAGAACCACATCCGGCCCCTGTCGGCCACTGCTCAACACGCAGCGGTGGTCGGCAGGGTGGCGTTCGGGTCGCCGGGATCGAGCCGGTCCTTGCTCCTGGTGTCGTCTGTGTCCGTGCGGGCGCGGGCCGGGCCGCGCTCGTACGCATGCTGGTGAGAATCCGGTACGGACAACTGGAGCTGTTGCGAGCCACCCAGTTCGCCGAACCGTTCGACATCGCCAGCAGCACAACAACTCCCACCGCTGCCAAGGAGGGAGATCCCGGCGTGACTCCGCACATGGAGCCGAACGAAAACACGAGGAGTCTGGCGATGGCCAGAACAAGGGCACACTCGGCCGATCCACGCATCCATCCACACCGCCCACAGACGGGTCCCGACCGGGGCATGGCGGTCTACCAGAGCCTCGTCACCGCCGACGACGACAGCGACGAGGGCGGCCCCACGGCACGAGCCCGGTCGCCGTGGGCGGACGATGGGCCGTGGCGGGGCAGAGGGCAACCACCGACACGGGACGGCATCAACCCCTATCTCCCCAGCAGTGGCTTGCAGATCTCACCGCACCAGCCTCCCGTATCCGGCGGCCCGCCGACGCCGGAGAGCAGAGACGAGGGCACGAGCAGCCGGCCCGAGGAGGCCGAACTGGATCGAATCATCGCCGCCGAACTCGAGGAGCACAGGGTGTTCGAGGGTTTCGCGACCGTGGGACGTCAGATCACGCACTCGGAGCTGGCGGAGCAGACATCGCTGTCCAAGGAGCACATCGGCAAAATACTGCGCGGGCAACGGCGCGTGAATGTGCGCACGCTACAGACTTTCGCCGCCCCACTCGGGCTTCCCCACGAGGTCCGCGACCACCTGGCCGAACTGATCCTGCGCAACGAAACCTCCGCACGGGCCGCGCCCGAGCCGGGCCCCGCCCCGGCCGACATGAAACAACAGCTCACCGCCACGCGGTTCCCCGCGATACTGCTCACTGCCGGGCTCTTCGACATCGCAGCCGCCAATGATGCTGCCGTGCAAAAACTTCCGCGGCTACTCGAGGCCGGAAACTTCCTCCGGTGGCTGGTCTATGATCCGATGGCACGACTGGTGTTCGCGGGCAGTGCTTGGCACGAGGTGACGACGGTGTTCACCTACGCTCTGCACTACCTGTCGCGCGGCACTGTGCCCGAGCAGGCCCGTGCGGCACTGATCGCGGAATTGTCGACACAGCCGGAGTTCCCGCGGATGTGGACCGCGCGGATCGACGGTCAGCTGTTCCCGCTGCACACCACCATCGCCGACCCGACCCACTCGTCCCAGGCCACACCGATTGCCCTCACCGTTTCTACCCCGTGGCGAGCACCAGCACGACACCTGAACATCTCCCTGGTCCCGAGCACGTGATGCCGCGCAACGACAGCGGCAATCCGCCGGATGACCCGTACGGCCCCCGCGCGTGCTCTTGCTCCGACCGGTACACACGGGATCAGCGGCCTCTATCTCGACAACACCGAGCGCGTCCGCACCCGCGAGTCCCTACCGCGCCTCCTACTGCGCTGTACCGCCGGTCAGGTCGACGAACTCCGACACCAGGCGCAGCGCGAGAGCGACGGGGACCGGGCCCTGCATCGTCGTTGCCGCCGTGCCAGCCAGTGACTCGAAAGCGCTGCCGCTCAGTTGAATCGGCGCCATGACCCATACATCAGCAGCCCGCTCCCAGTCGATACCCTCGTCGGTCCGTGGCACGCTCACCCCGCAGTCGCGTTCGAGCGCCGCCGCGATCATGTCCATGCCAGCGGGAGTGATCGTGCGCTCGGTGGTGACTACACACATGGCCAGCAGCGGTCGCATCCACGCAGCGGGCTGCGATCGATCCGCGGCTCTGCTGGCGCGTCGTTCGGTGGCATCGCAGGCCAGCCAACTGCTGACCGCCTCCTCGCTCGGGCCGTCGGACCATTGCACCAGCACAGACGAGCGTCGTGTCACCGATCGAGGCCGAAGCCGACTCACGGTGAACGATGTAGTCGGCCACCGCCCCGCCAGCTCCCGGCCCGCCAGCCGCGCCAGGATCGGAGTGCACAACACCCAGCTCACTCGCGCCGACCTCCGTGCGGGTTTGTCGGCACGTTTCATGTGACGCTACCTCCGGTGGGTCGTCGGATTGTCGTGTTGGAGATGCCCTCTCCCGGGCGGGCTTCGACCGGACCAGCATGGCCGGGCGCGGGAGGCTCTTGTGACGTTTCTTCCGGATTCGTCAGCCGCAGTTCCTCACGCACCGCATTCCACAGCGCTGACAACCGCGGCCACAGTTCTTCGGCCTGCCCCAAATCCGGGTAGTCCGGGCCTCGATAGGACATCAATATCCGGCCGGCCACCTCACGGATGGACCGAACGCGCACGCCATGATCGACCACTCGCCACGACACTTCGATCCCATCGACACTGGTGTGCCGGCATTCGCGGCTGGACCGCACCTCGCCGGACTGTGAATCAACGGCGGGGCCCTTGGAAGTCGAGAAATGTTCCATCACGGTCGCCGGTAACTTCTAGCGGGATGCCGCGAGGGCTTGCCGGGCAAACATTGCGGCGTCCACACCAGGCGTTGCCTGCCTGGTGAGGGCGTCGAACCTCGCCCCCCAATCGCTGATGCTGGTGTCGTGGTGGCCCCGCCGCGTGACGCACTCAGAGCGAGAGGGCGCTGCACCGACTGGCATGATTTCCTCCAATAGCGTTGCGAATGAACAGTTTCAAGACCGCAGGTAAACGTGACGGAGGCGATCGACCTCGGCGCTTGGAATGAAGCCGTGGCTCGAGGCTCGGCGGCAGCCCGGAATCGGCAACGGTGACTATCGCTATGGCGAGAACCCCAGGTCGGTCCGGCCGTTCCACGTGATCGAGTGGTCGGCGTTCCACGAGTCGATCACCGCCGCGATCGTCCTCAGGGCGGAAATCAATGCCTCGGCGGAGTCGGCACCCCTCACAGTCTCCTCGAGCGGCTCCTCTTCGATGCCCTCGATCCGGAAGGACACGGCCCACGTGCGCGGGCCCTCCTTGTATGGCAGGCCGATCGAGACCAATATCGGCGCACCGGACCTTCGCAGCTCGCGCTGCGCGATGACCAAATGATCCCAAGCTGACATCGGCAGTTCCTGCTCCCTGTTCATCATGACTGGACGATGGTGCTGATCAAGATCCGCCGCCGACCGTCATGATGGTGATGAGTTGACTTGTGACAGAGTTGATTTCGTTGCCGTCCGGCTCGGTGAAATCCACGCCCTCGACCGGGTTCCTTCTGCACGCAGTGCCGTGCAACGTATGGAGCTTGCGCCTTCCGCGACCCGATGAGATGCACCTTGTACCGCTCGCCCGGCCGACCTGCTCGCGCTGAGCGAGGACTGCTCGTCGCGGCTGGCTATTCGGTTGCTTGCGAGCTGGTGATCGGCAGGGGCGCTATCACAACAGGCTTTCGGCATATTCGGGTGAAGGATGTCCGATGACCTGCGCCGCCCTCGGTCATTGGGGCACGTCCCGGAAGATCTGCTCCATCCACGCCATGAAGAGTGTGTAGTCGACCCCGTCGGACAGCCACGCCCGTGTGCCGGGGCCTTCGCGCATACGGCCGTCACGCCGCAGTTCGAACTCACCCACGCCTCGGCACGAACCCCTGCCCCAGCACGAGGCTCGCGGCGACGGCGTCGTGGAGCTTGCTCGAATCGTAGAAGCGACCGAAGAACTGGTCGTAATGCTGCCGCAGCAGCTGCGCCGACGCTCCCGGCAACGAGTCCAGCAGCCGATACAGCGGCGAGGACGCAGATACCGCGATCTCGTCGACGGTGTATGGTCCGACAGCACCAATGCGACATGCTCGGTCTCTGCCAGAACCGTCTGCACCGAAGCCGGGTTCATCCGCCAGTTATGTCCGGCCCGTTCAGGATTCCGGTAGTTGAGTGCGCCGCCCATCGCCGTGACGCGCAGCAGGCGTTCGGAGTCCAGCGGCGCGGACCGATGGGCGTCGGTGACCAGCAATCGCGCGATATCGGTCAGCGGCCCCAGACTGAGGCAGCGCACCGATTTCGAACCGGCCTCGCACAGTTCGCTCATGACGTCGTAAAGGTCGCCGGGCGGGACCTCGATATCAGCAGGGACCAGGCCATCAGCGGCCCAATATCCCGACGCGCCGAGCGAGAGCCCCGCGACCACGCGAACATCACTGCGGGCCAGTACGTCCAGCAGATGACGAGCCGACCGTGCACGCCGGTGATCCGGGTACTCGTCGACGGTGTCCACCAGAGCCAGCTGCGGGTCGGTGATCGCCATCAACACCAGCGCTGCGGCGTCGTCGACGTCACCACCGATATCGGTGAACACCACACTCGGCGTGTCCAGGGACGCAGGTAGTGGCGGCCAGGTGGGGTTACACGTCATGGGTGAGCGCTTCGATCACCTCGGCGTAGGCCGGGAAGTCACCGACAATGGTGGCGGCGGTCGGCACGGGCCCGCGCCACCGGCGCCGCGATACTCCAGCGGTCGGCAACGCAAGCTCGGCTCCTGGCCCGACCATGACGATCGACCTGGTCTTGGCACGCCTGGCCAACGCGAGCAGGTCGTCTCCGGAGGCCGGCGGGCGCGTGAGCAGCACCCACACCCCGGGGCCGGAGCGGTGGACCAGGGTGACGATCGGCAGATACCCGTGCATCCGCCCCGCCGCGACCTCCGCGAGATCTTCTGGGGCCATGATCGCCCGCACCCTGTGGGTACGGATCGTCAGGGCGCGAGTACGCGGCTCGTAGAAGCAACCACCGAACAACCCCTCATACAGGCATCTCTCGTACTCCCGCGTCGTTCGAAAACCACTGGGAGAAGGCTGCACCGGCAGAGTGCTCGGGTCGGTGAGAACGGTAGACATGATGAGGTCCTCGATCCGGAAGTATGGCGAATGAGAGACGCGTCGCGGGGTTCCGCGCGCATAGACGAGGGCACGAATTTCTAGACGGCCGGAGGAGGGCAGGACTTCGAACCTGTTCGATCAACCGGATCACATCCGATTACTGTCCGGGACAAGGCGATTAGCCTCGATCAGCCGCTGTTTCGCCTGTTGCTTGACCGGACAGATCGACAACGCACAGTCGATATGCACCTGCATAATCGCGTGCGCGAAATCCACAGTCATCACCGGAACGCGCTCGTGATTCATCACCCCGTACATTTCATCTCCTCTGGGCGGCTATCAGCCAACATTCGAATCCACAGCGCGCGGCCGAGGGGTTTGGTGGGCGAAGTTCCATGCCGCTAAGCCCTGTTGCGTTGCGCGTTGCCATACTTCGAGTCAAGCCCGGGAACCACTGATACTCAACGGCGCGGAAATACGTCGGATACAGCGCGCTAATGCGGCCTCGAATACGGCGCGTAAGTACCAGGGCGCCACCGGTGCGGAATCCCTGGGAGCAGAAACTCTCTACTGGTACGGATGCCAAACGGCTGCGGCGTCACCGGAGCGGAGCGAGGCCAGCCGGTGCGCTTGTTCGGCTGCGATACCGGGGCGCTGCCCGAGGTCCGGCAGGACGCTGGTGACCATGATCAGCTCGCGAATTCTGGCCAGGACAGGCCATTCCGGGAGGTCGCGAACATCGACGCCGTATTCCGCTGCAAAATCCCGGTAGAAGTTGGCACGATTGAAGCGCGTGGCTCCGACTGCCTGCGGCACCAGATCCCATGCCATTGGCCCGACCGCCGACTCATCGAGGTCACAAAGCACTATCCGGTCGCGGTGGTCTATCAGTAGATTGCCGACGTGTGGGTCACCATGGAGGAGGACGAAGGGCATCGAGAACTCAGCGGTCCGATAATTCTGCTCGACTTCCAGCCATGCATCTTGAAGCCACTGGAGGTCGTCCGCCGAAAGTCCATCGTCGGCTGCGGCCAGGCGATGTCGCGCAGTCTCGAACGGATCCCAGTGAGGTAGGTCGGCGTCGTCGGTGGGGAGGAGATGGAGGGCGCGCAGCGGGTGGGCGAGGTCGGAGGCGGTCCACCGCTCACGATGATGGGCTTTGTGCCAGAACGTTATTGTGAAGTCGCCGATGAACACTGGCTGCTGCGCGTCGACCAGGCGGATCGTCGGTGCGTCATGTCGTGTCAACCAGTTGGCGGTCTCGATCAGCCGCGTCCCACGGTAATGACCGACATCACCGGAGCCGACTCTGACGACGATCGGCGCGCCAAGGGCGTAGACGGCATTAACGGTGTATTTGATCAGCTCGGCCCCGGAGGGATCGACGTCTATGTGATTACATGCCTCGACTACCGCAGCGTGCAGTTCCGCAGCACGGTCCGGCGATATGCTCGTCGCCACCCCGTCATCTTAAGTTCCGAACCCGGAGCGTGACAGCACGGGCTAGAACAACGTTTTCGGCGCAGGCGGGGCGAGTTGCCTTATCTGGTGCACAATTTCGCTGACGTGGGACTTCTTCCGGAACGGATCAGCCGCACCGGCCATAGAGCTAAGACGAGAGAGGGCTCGAGCGCTGATCACCTCCTGGGTGAGGTCCAGCGCGGCGCCTGCGGCGGCAACCGCTGAATCAGTGTCTCCCAGTCGGAACCGGCAAGCCGCGATAGTTGTCTGGTCGAAGAGCACGCTTCGGGTAGGACGAGCGCTCGTAGACCTAGACAGCGATTCCACTGCCCGATCCAAGGCCAGCGCAGTGTACTGCTCGCGCAAGTTCCGGTCGGCTGTCAAGGCGAACTCGTTGTAGATCACAGACGTCAGCCCGGCATGTTCGCCGGCCGCGAAGAAGACCTCGGTCCACGGATCTGGATCGGCGTTCACGCGGGAGATCTCGTGTTCGGCACGACCGAGAGCGTCGTGCATTTGCCGACGATTGCCCATCATTGCGTGGGCCCACGCCTCGTTCGAATATAAGCGGGCCGACTCGCCGATGTTGGAGGCGTCTTGGGCGCTCATTTGTCCGAGTTGGAACATTCGAAGTGCCTCACGTGGCTGGCATTCGATCAGACTGATGCGGCCGAGTACGTACAGGATGGATGCGGCCAGACTGTCAGCACCCGCGCTACGTGCGTAGGTCAACGCCAACGTCAGATAGCTTCGTGCACGAGCCTGGTCGCCGGTGTCGTAGTACGCCCAGCCGGTCAACCGGGAGAGATCGGCCAGCGCAACCGACATCGCCGTCGTCGTTTCATGATCACCACACCGGTGCAATAGCTCGCTGCTCCACCGCAACAGACCTGTTGCTGAATCAAGCACAGCGAATCCGCCATGCCGTTGGTCGAGCCCGCGCAATCCAGCCGTCACCTCACGGACGCATTGCACATCGGCCGGACCTGCCCGCCCGGGGGTCGGGCCGGGCTGAGGATAAAACGATGGAAGCCAAGGCGCGAGTTCGGCGACAGATCCGGCGGTCGCCGCAGCAGCTACGGCGGCGAGAAATCTGCGACGCTCCACGACTCCGGTCGTAGCACCTGCGACCTGCGAGGAATACGGCGAGACGTCGCTGGGAGGCAGGGCTCGGTCGTCGGCAGCCGGGGCATTCGGAACGGGGCCACCGATCCGTTGCAGGGCCAGAACGTACTCGGCGTCCGGCCGTCGGATGACCTCGCGTTCCCAACGGGACACATGCTGCTGATCGCAGGATAGTTTTAGGCCCAAGGCAGCGCCTGCTTCGTTAAGCGTCTCGGCAAACTGCTGTTGGTTCAACCCAAGCCCACGACGAAAAGCACGGAGGGCGCCCGCCCAACCATGGCCGGCTACGGCGTTCGGTGCCGTGGTCATTCATTACTTCCCATCACTTATGTGACCAGAGGCGGTTGATCGGGGCATGCACGGAGAGCCAGTGCGTGAACTGTACGGAGTCGCTCGCGAAGATCTGTGTCGGTGACTGCGGCGAGCGCGTGCTGATGGTCCGCAGCGGTCGATGCCAGCTTTCGACGGTGCTGGGCGAGGTAAGTCGCCAGGACCTGGGGGACTCGACGGACCGCGCGGGCGGCGAACAACATGGTGAGAGGAAATGCCCAGCAGGAGTGGAGGAATCCAAAAGTGGGCCTGCGCGTGTTCTTCCAGGGAGAATTCCACGTTTTTCCGTCATCGAGCTCGACGTCGGCCGCAGCGAGGGCGGTGTTGAGCCAATTGTGGGCTGCTTCGTGGATCAGGTCACGCGCGAGGATCGTCGGATCGCCGACGTGGTCGAGGAACACCGTGCCGGGTAGCCGTGTGATGGCCCAGCTGTTGAGGGGCTCACCGAGTTTTCGCTCGATGAGCAGGCAGACGATCGGCGCGTGATCGGCGATCAGATCGCCGAACCCGTATTCGGCCCCGATGTCGAAGGCTGCGGCAACCAGCTCGGTTGCCAAGGGCGGCGCGGGCTCAGTGTTAGGGCCGAGCAAGTGGTAGGGCGTATCGGCAATGGGGGACTGACGCAGTGTCCGAGGATCGGGACATTGCACGATCGTGGGGCCGATAGGAGTCGTGGTGAACCAGTGAGGGGGAAAGGTTCTCGAATGGGTGCGGTACCAGCTCAAGGTGTCTCGATCACCGCTGCGAGCGGCTAGTTCCGCCCCTTCGAGGTAATGGTGGGCCAGCGCGTAGTCCATTGCACTAGGACTCGTTTCACACCCATTAGGCAACTCATCGCCGGACAGGACCGTGTAGATCGAGCGTGTCCGATGCCGGTAGAGGTCGGTCGTCCGGTGGAATCGAAATAATCCGGTGAGTGGGTCCACAACGGCGCCTTTCGTGCGTTTGACGGTAGGGCTGAGGTGGGCTGCGACGGCATCGGCACAGCCCACGCTGGCGACTACAGGTCGGAGCTCGGCCAGCCCGCAGCGATGATGCTCGACGTGTGTGCTGTCGTGCGGACAGCACCCTCGTCGTCGCGCAACTTCTCGACCGCGGCAAGGAAGTCGGTGATCTCTTCGGTTGTGCCGATCATCATGGAAACCCTTCTCGTGTAATTACGTTCGCTATTCATCTCGAATCTGATGTGTGCGTGGTGTGGTTGCGTTCCCTCCTGTCGAGTGATTCATGGAGTGGCGGTCGCACCCTCGAGGAAACTCGTGTGCAACTCCGTCATAGTGGGGCGAGCATCGGGATTGTTGGCCAGTGCAGCGGTGATGTGATCAGTCACCGTGGTGGGTAGGCCGTCGAGATGTCGTGGCCCGTCGAGTCGTGGTAGGTCAGCGAAGAGGATCCGATAGGCGAGCACGGCGAGGCTGTATACGTCCGCTCCTGGGGTCGCCTCGGCATAGGAGTGGGCGTATTCGGGTGGCCAGTGGACTTCTGGTCCGCGGCGGCGTGGACCGCGGGCCTCGCCGATCCGGCAGGCGGCTCCAAGGTCGGTGATCACTCCGCGCCCGTTTTTCAGGAGTACGTTCTCCTGGTAGAGGTCACGGTGCACGATGCCCCGTCGGTGCAGCTCGTCCAGGCCGGCGGCGACATCGGCAAGGATCGTCATGCTCGCTCCGAGTCCGGCGGGTGAGGCGTTTTGGGTGGTGAAGGCGCGTAGGTTGCCGTCTGGGTAGTGCGGCATGGTGTACCAGTCGAATCCGCCGCACTCGCCTTCGTCGATGAGGTAAACAACTCGGGTGGCTCCGCGACAGTCGCGGGCCAACTCGCGTTCGTGGCGGAAGTCCTCGCGTGAAAGAACTCGCTCGGCTGGCGTCATTTGCTGGTACCAATAGAATCCGTATGCCGCCGGTCGGTCCTGCTCGTCCATTTCGGCCAGCACATGGTTACTGCCGAACCCGGCCTTGATCACGACCGGCTCGTTGTCATCCTGGGACGCGAGAATCAAAGTGCTGGAACGGGTGAATGCCAGAAGTTCGATGATTCTCCAGCCGGAGTCAGCGAGTCCGTCCGTCACTGAGGTGGCCGGGTGCAGCGGATGCAGATTCACTGGGTGCCTACCTTTTCGAGTTCATCGAGAAGCTGCCGCGCCAGCTGCTCCGTGTCTTCGAAGGTGTTGAGGGGTTGTCGGAGGAGCGGTCTTCCAGTGCCGTGTGGCCAGAGGTCAGCGCATCGCTGGTAGAGCTCATGCAATCGGGTCGCTGTGCCGGAGTCGTCGCCGACGCGCTGCGCAGTTGGGCGGGCCGCGAGACGGGCTGCGCAAACCTCCACAGGGGTGGTCACCAGCACGGTCAAGTCGGGAAGTGCGTTGGTGACGCGAACCAACGGTTCGAGGTGACGTGCGACTGTGCCGGGGTAGTTAAGTCCGAGCAGGCATGCCGATGACAGGATTAGCCGATCGGCGAGGACGTGTCCATCGCGAGCTGCCGCTGCGATGTTGTGGTGCGCGTGCAGGGTGAGGTCGTCGAGCACGGCAGCCACTGCATCCAGCTCGTCGACAATCGCCCTGCCGGTGCGCATCGCGACCAAGGTGCGGGTCGCAGCTGGCGAAAGCCAGGAGAACTGGCCGATATGGCGGACCGGGATGCCGGAGTGTTCGGCCAGGTGGAGAATCCGGTCGCGCAGGGTGGTCTTGCCCGATCCTGCGATGCCTTCAAGAGCGATCAACATGTGCGCGTAGTCCCTCGGCCGGTCAATGTTTGTCGGCGAAGAGCCAGGAGATGAATTTGCGCGCGCGACCCACCTGGACCGGGGTGGTGCCGTGTGCGAGTTGTGATCCGTACAGCAGCGCTGTGCCCGGTGCGGGGGCGGCACTCCAGCGTGTGCGCGCCGTGGCGGCGAACCAGGGCGAGGAGTTGTCAGCACCGTCGCGTGCGAAGGCCATCCCAGGGTCGTAGCCGGGTACTTGGCCGACACCACCGGACTTCCACAGTTGTTCGGCCGAGGTGGTCTCGACAAAGAAATCCCCTCCCTGACAACGTGTCCCGATGACGACGCTGATCCCTGCGATCTGGCGAGGCCAGTCATGCGGGTCCGGAGCTATGCCGTCCAAGTGCGGGGTGATGTGCTGGCCAGGACCGTATTCCACGTAGGTCCACGGGCGACACGAACTCACCGAGGGCAGCGACCGCTGCAGAGCGCGTCGGGAGCGGGTAAACGCTTGTTGGAGAATGTCTTCCGCGGCGCCGGGGATGTTGGTGATCTCAACTCGACCGGCGGGCTCGTAGGTTGCCATCGCAACGGCGGTGTCGTGGCCGGGGATTTCGTGGATGGAGGTGGTGCGACGCTGGTCGTAGGTGCTGCGGATATCTTCGCCATCGATGTCACGCAGGAACTGGTCCATACAGCCTTCTAGAATGGCGATCTCGGAGGCACTGAGGAACTCCTCGATGCTGCCCACCGTCAATGTCTCGTTGAACCCGATCGGACGGCGCCCGGTCATGTTTTTCTCCCTTGGCAAAGACGCTCGGCTATGTCATCGAGTCGAGTGCAGTGGTTGAGCCAGCTGACCACTGGGTCCGGGCAGGTCGGATCTCGCCACAATCGGGCCAGCTCAAACGTCAGTGGAAACCTGTCGGGCGGTGGTGTGCTCGTGGTGTCGACGTTCGACCGAACGGCGCATTGGAGGCCGTGCTGATGCGCGAACGCCCTGACCATCAGCTCGGCGATGGCGGTCGACCACCGCCGCCGCGTATCGTCGGGCACAGGCAGGTCGCCCCCAAAGGCGCGTTGTTCAGTGGTGGCCCAGCAGTCGACGATGACCACGGCGCAAGATCGAATACGGCATGCCGGACAACACCTTTGGCTGTCTTCGCACCAAGTCGTCCAGGCGCCGAGATCTGCGGCTATCTGTATCAGCGCCGTCCAAGGTGTCGTGTTCGTGTAGAGCCTCGAGACGTGGGTAGCACCCAGGTCGATGTGGCGACAGCAGAGGCTCCGCTGCGCCTGCATCGTGTGTCGCGGCTGCCAAGATGGCTCGATGAACAGGACGTGAAAGTAGACCAGTCTTCCCAGTAGCTGGTTGACCGCGAGGGTGTCAGACGTGTTGTTCATCGTGCCTACCCGATGTATAAGGCTCAGAACACCCGCACGTAGTTCTCCCGGCGGGACTCGGCGCATCGAACTGCCCCGCGAGGATGGCCGTGGCGGTGTCGAGGTCGGCGAAATAGGCTTCCCAGGCCTGTTTTTCGGGACATTCAAATCGCAGGTCAAGGACGGGGAATCGGCTACCCGTAGTAGAGCAGGTCAGCTCCGCACGGCCGACGACGATCCGGATCGACGGAGGTAATTCGGCTTCCACTGCGGCGACAAGCCGGCACAGCGCGGCGGCAGTGGAGGCGTACTCGCGGCGGTCGCGGGGCAAAATTCCCACGCGTCGTTCGACCGGTGCCAATTCCAAGCCGCCGTAGTGGTGGCCTTGGCAGCTGTCATATGTCACCAATCCCCACTCGCGCGTGATCGGGTCGACCAGAGGCCAGACGCCCGGTTCGATCGCATCCCGCCACAACGGGTGTAGCGGGTCGAGGTCGTCGGCCTCGTGAATGCCTGGCCGGCCGAGGGTGTTTATATTGCCGTGGTCGCTGACCTCGAGCCGGACCGAACCCCTAGCAGCTTCCGGGTCTCGCCAGCGACGCATGAACCCTGGCACATCTGCCATCAAATTCGGCTGGTGCGGGCGGGCTTTGACGCGATGGCACCAGACTGCAGAGGGAATCTCTGGTTGGATGGTGAGCGCGGCGAGCCCATCGATCAACCGGGACCGATAGCGGCAGTAGTCGTCGTCGGATCCGGCAGCCTGTGCCGCGCGCAGCCGGGTGGCGATACAGCCCCCGCCGCAGGTGTCGCGGTAGCGGCACGCCGCACATTTTGCCGCCAAGGACCGGCCCTCGGCCAGCAGCGGTAGCCGGTATTGTGCCTCAGCGATCCCATTCGCGTCGCTCAGTTCACTTAGGTGGCCGAGTTGCGCTGCGGGCCAGGGCAGTTCGTCGCAGCTGCCGAACCTGCTGTCCGGGTAGAGGGTGAACACGTGGTCGCATTTGAGGTTGGAGAAGTGACAGAACCCGACCTCCAAACCCTTAAGGGCCCGGATCGTGGATACGACCGGCTCCAGCTTGATCCGGGAGAACAAGCCAGCCGTAACCCAATGAACGGCCGCGGCCAGAACGAACTGTGCGTACTCGTCGCCGGTGATAGACCAGGCTGGACTGCCTCCGCTCAATGCGTCGCGTTGTAACAGGCGCGAAGCTGAGACTCGCGAGGTGCTTGCCGCAGTCGGCGCTATCACGCTCGAGTCGAAGCAGGGGACGAGGCTGATCGCGTTGACGGCGGCGAATCCGGCAAGGTGATCGAGCACCTCTGCGGCCCGCCCAAGTACCCGCGGGGTAACCACCGTGATGATTCCAGTCCTGCGGCCCCGACGTTCGAGCAGTCTCAGGGACTGCGCGACCTTGGTGTAGGTTTCGCGACCGTCATAGCCAACACGCCACGAGTTGCCTTCTGGATCGCCATCGAGCGAGATGCCGATATGCAGATCCGGGTAGACCTCGTCGAAGAGGTCCAACCACTCACCGTCCAAGCGGATCCCGTTGGTTTGCATCGTCACCCGCGTCACCGACTCCTGCGCGGCCAGCGCAGCGAGGATCTCGCGCATCTGGCGTTTCCCTACTGTGAGCGGTTCACCGCCATGCAACTCGATCGCCACCGGCCGGTCGCCGAACAGCTCGGCGAGGCGACCGATGTCATCCGCGCCGATCCTCGCCCCGCCGGGAGCTTCCTTGCGTTTCTCATAACAGAAGACGCAGTCGATATCGCAGGTCTCCCCACGAAGTTTCAAGATCACCGACACCGCGGCCGTATCCTCGGTATCAGGCAACGTCAGGTACACCCGACGTGACAGATCAGCAGCAGGTGTTGCGGCCTCCATGGAGAACCCCTCCTATCGAACCGGTCTCACCAGCTCAGTCGTAAAGTCGGCCCAGCAGCGCACCTTGGCCGGATTGAAGGATGTGGGCGGCCTCCAACGGAATCCAGAAGCACTCGAAGCGGGTCGGCTCCCCCTGGCCGTCGTGGTCTTCCTGACTGGCCCACCGCTCCGGCGCAGGTTCGCACAGCTCCAGTTCGAACACGTGACGCTGTTGCACCTCCCACCGATACGGCGAGATGTCGTAACTGAATTCGCCCAACTTACGGACGACCTTGAACTCGTTCAGCCCCGTCTCCTCGCGCGCCTCCCTCAGCGCTGCGTCCTGCGGGGACTCTCCGGGACGGATACTTCCGGCCGGGACCTGGATACCGACCTGCTCATACGAATAATCGGTGTGGCGGAATACCAGCAGTTTGTCGTCGCGTACGACGTAGACCAGCACCTTCTCCTTGACGACCTTCTGAGGCATTAGGCGCGACCCTTCCTGGGATTTATCGAATCCAAACCGCGTGAAGCGAATGAGTTGCCGGTACTGGGGAACCCACAAACGATGGATAGAGCGGGTGCCGGCGAGGCAGTCTAACCTCCAGCCGAACGCGGAAGTTGCAGCCGTAGGTACATCGTCATTCCATCAAACGCTCTGTGTTCCAACCAGTTTCGTTATCCGTCAGCTGATTCGGTAAAAATTCCATCGCAGCATCGCGCGCTAACAACCCAACCCACCTTCCTTCAGGACGACCTGTGTCCCACCGTCATTCGCGCCACCTTGGGCATCTAGCTCCGAACGGTCGAACACACCGGCCGTTCGAAGCGACCAGATTTACGCTGTCACGCTGCGCCAACCACGGACACCCGGTGCTGCCCTAGTCTTGCCCTAGGCTCACGGCCGATTGGCTAGTGTTGGGCCAGCGCAGCGAACACGGGATGGGGGTTGATCCGCTCATGGGTTCGGTCGTGGCCCGGTGGACCGGGCGAGAGGCACGGGCTCTCCGTGAGGCGAAGCGTATGAGCGTTCGAGAGTTCGCTGCCCACCTCGGAGTCAACGACGCAGCCGTCTCGAATTGGGAACAGCGAGGCATCGCGGCGCGACTGCGCTACGAGACGCAGCAAATCCTCGATAGCGACCTCACGCGGTCCGGCGCCGAGGTCAGCGACCGATTCGAACTCATCCTGCGGTCTGACCCATCGCATGCGAAGGCCCGAACCGACGGACCACAAGCGAACCTTGCCAGCGCGTCTGGATCGCGGACCATGGTCCTACTCGACACCGTCGGCCCAAGCCTCGCAGATGTGGATTACCGGCCAGATCAGACGGCGGTCCACCGTTTCCAACAGTTCCTCGACTCGCCGGCCAGAACCTTCGTCCT
Organism: Nocardia sp. NPDC003482; assembly: GCF_053588115.1. Classification (NCBI taxonomy): domain Bacteria; kingdom Bacillati; phylum Actinomycetota; class Actinomycetes; order Mycobacteriales; family Nocardiaceae; genus Nocardia; species Nocardia sp. NPDC003482. The sequence continues at coordinate 3,324 of NZ_JBSFPI010000038.1, read as the reverse complement.
CGCTGGGCGCGCTGGCACGGGAAAGACCCGGCTCACACGGCACCTGGCCCAACAATGGGCGACCCGAGTGGACTTCCAACTCCACTCCTGCGCGAACTGGATCTCAACCAGCACCGACGTAGCGACCGAGATACTCAGGTACGCATCTCTGCCCAGCGGCAACGACGCATTACTCAGTGTGGAGCAAGCCTCGAATCTGCTGAATCGACCGCTGGTCGTCATCATCGACGACGTCGACACGGACGATCGGCTTGCCCTCGTCGGTCGACAGGTCGACAGCATCCTGCGGCAAGCGAACTCGAAGGATCTCCGCTTCATCCTCGCTGTGCGCACCCCACCGGAACTCGACCTTTCGGCTTACCCCGTCCTCGCTGCCACCGCCTACGCACCGCCCGGCACCACACATACTGAGTCGTGCTCGTTGTCGGCGTGGACGCGCACCGAAGCTCGCGAGATCTGGGAGGCGCATCGCAACAGTAGCCGCGCTCCGTTCACTGCTCTACCGGAATCCCTGCAATCGCTTGCCACACTTCCTCTGTACATGCAGATGCTCTGTAGCGCAGACGGTTCCGACGCCCGAAGTCTTCAAGAGAATGGCGCTTTCCATCTCGTCGACCGTTGTGTACGAACACTTCTAGCGCGCGGTGGCCCGTCGACCGACATGGTGATAGGGCAGATGGCACAGCTCGCCTCTACGTTGATGCCCGATGTCATTCCCTCATTCCTGACCAAGGCAGAGTCAGAATCATGGGCCGATTCCGTCAGCAATGCCGCGCTGGCCGCAGGGCTGATCATCGAGCAGACATCCGGAGACGGAATTCGGTTCAGTCACGACGTCTTTCGTGAGTACTTCCTGGCTATCCGGATTGTCGAGGAGATGACGATCCGGGGCCGGTCCATGGCAACGGTCAGCGCGTTCAATGAACTCGCCGCCTTCGCTTCCCGTGCTGCAACGGTGCACGGGGTTTTCGATTTTGCCGTGTGCGCCCTCAGTACCTCCGCGCCGAGCCTGATCGACATGATCGCTCTGGCGCCGTCGACCAGCACGGATACCGCACTGCCCATGCTGATCGAAACAGCCGCGGTTCAAGGCATAACCCTGTCCGTCGAGGTCCTACGATCGTGCGCGAACCGCTGTACCCAGACTTCTGGTCGCCAACTCGCCCGCGCGCTACTCGCGACTCCGGCTCTGCCGGACAGCCTGGCTGAGCATTACGCACCCTGGGTGGTCAAGCAACTGCGGATCCATGGTTCACAGATTTGGGCCGATATCGCGGGCCACATCGAACACGCTTTTGACGTCCGAGTTAGCACACGCGTCCTCGACGGCATAGATCTCGACAACACGGCCGAAGCCGTCTTTGTCGCCCGCTACTTCGACCTTTTCACCGCATACGACCACAATGGGGGAGACTTGCTCGCGCAGCTGCTGCTGCATCTCGATTGGCGAGTGCGCGCCGGACTCGCCGACGCATTGCTCGAACGTCGCACAATTGCGCGGCAGCATACCGACAGGATCGTCCACCACCTCGTCCGCGACGACGACTACAAGGTCCGCGCAGCAATAGCTCGCGTCGTCGGAACACTCGATCACGCAGCAGGGCTCAGTTGTCTCGAAACACTGCTCAGTGACCGCAACTGGCACGTCCGTGAACTCGCGCTTCAGGGAGTTCTCCCCGGCGGGCCTGCACCACTTCCAGACCTCATGGTCGCTGACTCAGTGATCGCCACCGTCGCAGCAGACACCACCTGGGCTGCGCCACCGGCCTCGACAGCGAAACTCCTGACGAGAATCCGTCTGCTGAGTTCGGACAGCTGCCTCGAACCGTCCCCGGCGATGGACGAAGCTTTGTTCGGATTGCTTCGTGAAGTGCAAACCGGCTGGGTCCAACTACCAGCCGAACTCGAAAAATCTATTGTCGCACTGGCCGAATCGTCGCAACGCTGGCTCACCGCCAGAGAAGCGCGAGCAACTCGCGGACGGAACGAACGCTCACCTGCTGTAGTCAGCATCCGCGAACGCTATCGGCGGACTCGCGGCCAGCGATCGCTCCAAATTGCCCTCGATGTTCATTCGCTTGATCGTGCCGTCGACATCGCTACAGCGGCGGTCGACGCCGGAGCCGACTTCATCGAAGTCGGCGACCCGTTGATCAAACGCTCGGGCGTGGAAGCCATCGCCACGATCAAGCGCACAGCACCACAGGCAGCAGTCGTCGCCGAAATGATGTCCGCCGACTGGGGGCGCGACCAAGTCGAACTCGCCGCAGAAGCTGGCGCGGACATCGTGGCCCTCATCGGGCCGGCGTCCATCGCAAGCGTTTCCGCCGCCGTAGCCGCTGGACGTCGGCTCGGAGTAGCGCTCGTCCTTGATACCCAGCGTTCGCATGTCGATGCCACATGGCTCCGTGATATGGAACGCACCGGGATCGATGGCTTCGTCGTCACCACCAACATCGATCTCGGTGTTGGAAGCAACCACCCCCTCGACACAGCCCGAACAATTCGCAGCCGCAGCCAACTTCCCGTCGCCGTCTCCGGCGGATTCAGCGCCACCGACGACGAACTCACCAGCAGCCCCGACTGGGATATCGCGATCATCGGCCGAAGTATCGCCGATGCAGTCGCCCCGGCCGACCTCACATATCAACTGACCAGCATCGTACGAAAGATTCACACGCAGGAGCGTCCATGAACGTCACTTCCCTCAGCGTCGAGTACATCAACGAAGTTCACGACCTCATGGAACTCGGCGAACCCTTCATTCGCGCCCGCGGGATGTCCGACTACTGGCTGTACGCCGAACTGTTCTCCTCAACCTGCCCCATCATGATCGACGAAACCAACACCCTCACCGGCGTGGTGATCGCGTTCCGCAGCCAGGACAACCCAGCAGAGGTGTATATCCAAGACGTCATGATCCATCCGGACCATCGGCAGCAAGGCATCGCTCGCGCGTTGCTGAAAAGCGTGCACGCTCAAGCCGAAAAATGGGGTTGCGAACGGATTTACCTGACATCTGAACCGGGAAATCGAGCGGCGCACGCTACTTGGATCACCCTCGGCTATGTCAACGTCCCCGGCGACCACGAGATCGACGGTGTTTCGGTCACCACCGATTACAAGGGGCCGGGTCGTAGCCGCGCGGTCTACGAATTCAACGTGGGCTAAAGCCGTCAGACCGCAGGTCACAGGCAACCCTCGGGTCGCCGTTGCATTGTTGTGGGCCACTAGGTGTACTGACCTGAGAGGTTAGGAACGCGGCTGGCTGGTGGGTGTCCACCGAGTGCTGTGTGGCCGCGGTGGTGATTGTAGGTGTGGAGC
>NZ_JBSFPI010000037.1:0-45512 GCF_053588115.1 Nocardia sp. NPDC003482 | reverse complement strand
CCGAGCGGGCCGCCGCCGAGGTCGCCGCGGCCGTGGGCGAGGTGCGCGGCCGGCTCGCGGTCGGGCTCATCCCGACCGTGGCGGCGGTCGACGTACCCGACGCCCTGCGCGAATTCCGCGAGCGCTATCCGCACGTCCGCATCGGCCTGCGGGTCGGCGCGAGCGACGACCTCATCACCCGGGTCGAACAGGGCGGCGTCGATGTGGCCTTCCTCGGCCTGCCGACCACGGCCCACCCGCGCGGGGTGGCGTCCCGCGAACTCGCGCGGGACCGCCTGGTCGCCGTCGTCGCCCCCGATCATCCGCTCGCCGCCGAACCCGTGGTCGAGCTGCGCCGCCTCGCCGCGGAGACCTTCGTGGACATGCCCGCCGGAACGGCCGCCCGCCTCCAGACCGACCAGGCGTTCGCGGCCGCGGGCCTGGATCGCGACGTCGCCTTCGAGGTCACCACCGCCGATTACATCGCCCGCCTGGTCGCCCCCGGCCTCGCGGTCGCCATGATGCCCTCGGCCTATGCCCCGCACCTGTCGGGCGTGGCGACCCGCGAGGTCTCCGACGCCCCGGCCCGGGTCGAGTACGTCATCTGGAATCGCGCCGCCCGCACTCCCGCCGCCAGCGCCTTCCTCCGCATCCTGGGTGTGGAGCCGGACGCCTAGCATGGGGGCATGGTGGAATTCGCGTTCATCCTTCTGATCGGTGGGGCGCTGGTGGCGCTGTTCGCGATGTACCGCCGCGGGCGCGGGGGCGGGAACACGCCCGCGCAGGCCGAGACCGGAACCTTGCACGTCACCGGGGTGAGCCCGCGGCCCGCCGCCCAGGGCGAGCAGTACGTGACCATCACGGGGACCATCACCGGTCCGACCGTGCCCGGGGAGACGGTGTACGGGCGGTTCGCCTGGGACGTGAACCAGTGGCCGTCGCCGGGCGAGGACATCACCGTGGTGTATCCGATGGGCAAACCGCAGCACTGGCGGATCGGGCATCCGGGCGCGCGGCCGTATCTGGGCTCCTGATCAGTCGAAGGTCAGGTTCTCCGGTTCCTCGGTGAAGGCGCGGGCGGTGTCCGTGGCCAGCGCGAGGGCGCGGCGGGCCCAGTCCGTCGGCGCGCCCGACAGACCGCAGGCCGGGGAGACGACGACCTTGTCGCTCAGGGTGCGGCGCGGGAAGCCGAGACGATCGATCAGCCGGACCGCCGGTTCGGCGACGGTGCGCCAGGTCGGCGGGGTGCTCGGGGGCGTCGTCGGGATCAGGCCCAGGGCGAGCAGTTTGCCCGCGTCCAGGAGTTCGCCGACGGCGTCCAGGTCTCGGGTGGCGATGGCGGCCAGATCGAATCCGATTGCGGCGGCGGCACTTCCGCGCAGGAAGCCGAGCGCGGGCGACCGGTCGCAGCTGTGCACCAGCACCGGGGCCGCCTGCGCGCCGATGACGGTGTCGAGCAGGTGCAGCGCCTCCGGTTCGGGCACCGCGGGCACGCTGTCCAGCACGCTGGTGCCGGGCAGCGACCCGCGCAGCACCTCGGTGAGCGACGGCTCGTCCAGTTGCAGCACGACCCGCGCGCCCAGCCGCCGACCGACCTCGGCGACGTGCCGGGTCAGGCCCTCGGCCAGGGACTCCGAAAGATCGCGCACCGCACCGGAATCGGTGAGGATGCGATGCCCGCCGGGCAGTTCGACCTGGGCGGCGAGGGTCAGCGGACCGGTCGCCTGCACCTTCACGACACGGTCGGAACCGGTGAGACCCGCTGTCTCCCAGGCCTCTTCGAGCGCGTCGAGATCGGCGCGCAGCAGATCCCGGGCGCGTCGCGATACCGAGCCGGGGCGGGCGGCGAGCCGGTAGCCGCGGGTGGTGGTGTCGAAACGCAGGTCGACCAGCAGCGCGGAGGCGCGCCCGAGCATGTCCGAACCCGTTCCACGAGCGGGCAATTCGACCAGGTGCGGCAGCTCGGGCAGTTCGCCGACGATGGTGGCGGCGGCCTCGCGCGGATCGGTGCCCGGCCAGGAGCCGACGCCGGTGGCGACGCCACCGCGCAGGACGGATTCGGTCACCGGACGAGCTCGCCCGCGCGGTCGCCGCTGGTCGCGTTGATGGTGCCGCTGCCGATCACCTGATCCCCCGCCGGGTCCGGGCGGTACAGCACCACGGCCTGTCCGCGCGCCACACCGGTGAGCGGTTCGCGCAGCCGGACCACCAGCCCGTCGCCGACGGCCTCGGCGACCGCGGGCGCGGTGCCGCCGTGCGCGCGCACCTGGGCCACGCAGTCCAGCGGGCCGGACGGGGTCGCGCCCGAGGTCCACACCGCCCGGTCGGCGCGCACGGTCCACACGTCGAGCTCCTCGGCGGGACCCACCCGCACGGTCCCGGTGTCGGGATCGATGCCGGTGACGTAGCGGGGCCGGCCGTCGGGCGCGGGACCGGGCAGGCCGAGACCCTTGCGCTGGCCGATGGTGAAGCCGTGCACGCCCTCGTGTTCGGCGAGCGCGTTGCCGTCGGAGTCGACGATCGCCCCCGGCCGGACCCCGATTTTCGCGCCGAGGAAGGCGCGGGTGTCGCCGGAGGGGATGAAGCAGATGTCGTGCGAGTCGGGCTTGTTCGCGACCGCGAGCCCGCGCTCGGCGGCCTCGGCGCGGATCCGCGGCTTGGGGGTGTCGCCGACCGGGAACATGGCCCGCGACAGCTGCTCGGCGGTCAGCACGGCCAGCACGTAGGACTGATCCTTGTCGGCGTCGACCGCGCGGCGCAGCACGCCGTCGTCCAGCCGCGCGTAGTGCCCGGTGACCACGGCGTCGAAGCCGAGCGCGACCGCGCGATCGGCCAGCGCCGAGAACTTGATCTTCTCGTTGCAGCGCAGGCACGGATTGGGCGTCTCCCCCGCCGCGTAGGACGCGACGAAGTCGTCGATCACGTCCTCCTTGAAGCGGTCGGCGAAATCCCAGACGTAGAACGGGATTCCGAGCACATCGGCGGCGCGGCGGGCGTCCCCGGCGTCCTCCTTGGAGCAGCAGCCGCGCGAACCGGTCCGCAGCGTCCCCGGATTCGCCGACAGCGCCAGATGCACCCCGACCACCTCGTGCCCGGCGTCGACCGCCCGCGCGGCGGCCACGGCGGAATCGACTCCGCCGCTCATCGCGGCGAGCACCCTCATCGTGTACCTCCCTTCGCGCCGGCCAGCCCGGCGGCCTTGGCCCGTTCGACCACCGGCGGCAGCGCCCGCAACAACGTTTCGACATCGGCCCGGGTCGAGGTGTGCCCGAGCGAGAAGCGCAGCGAACCGCGCGCCCGCCCCGGGTCGGACCCCATGGCCAGCAGGACGTGACTGGGCGCGGCCACCCCGGCGTTGCAGGCCGAGCCCGTGGAACATTCGATACCGGCGGCGTCGAGCAGCATCAGCAGCGAATCACCCTCGCAGCCGGGGAAGGTGAAATGCGCGTTGCCCGGCAGCCGCCGCTCGCCGGAGGGCCCGTTGAGTTCCGCGTCGGGCACCGCGTCCCGCACCCCGGCGATGAGATCGTCGCGCAACCGCGTCAATTCCGGTGTGCGCGTAGGCAATTCGCGCACGGTCTGACGCAGCGCGGCGGCCAGGCCGACCGCCGCGGGCACGTCGGAGGTGCCCGAGCGCAGGTCCCGCTCGTGGCCGCCGCCGTGCAGCAGCGGCACGCACGGCACCTGGCGGCCCAGCAGCAGCACGCCCGACCCGTGCGGCCCGCCGACCTTGTGCCCGGCGAAACTGGCCGCGGCCACCCCGCTGGCGGCGAAGTCGATCGGCAGCTGCGCCGCGGCCTGCACCGCGTCGGTGTGCAGCGGAACGTCGAATTCCTGTGCGACGGCGGCCAATTCGACGATCGGCTCGATGACGCCGACCTCGTTGTTGGCCCACATGATCGACACGAGCGCGGTCTCGTCGGCGTGCTCGGCGAGCGCGGCCCGCAGCGTGCGCGGCGACACCACGCCCTCGCCGTCCACCGCGAGCAGCGTCACCCGCGCGCCCTCGCGCTGTTCGAGCCAGTCGACGGCGTCGAGCACCGCGTGGTGTTCGATCGCGCTGACCAGGATCCGGTTCCGCTTCGGATCGGCGTCGCGGCGGGCCCGATAGATCCCCTTGACGGCCAGATTGTCGCTCTCGGTCCCCCCGGAGGTGAAGATCACCTCCGACGGGCGCGCCCCCAGATCGGCCGCGATGGACTCGCGGGCCTCCTCCAGCAGCCGCCGCGCCGCCCGCCCCGATCCGTGCAGCGACGAGGCGTTACCCGCCTCGGCCAGCACAGCGGTCATCGCCTCGACCGCGGCCGGATACATCGGTGTCGTGGCCGCGTGATCGAGGTAGACCGCCTGGGGCGCCGCACCGACCGGACCCGGGAAAGGGGACTTCATGACGTGCAAAGCCTATCCGATCATCGACCTGGGAATCTCGAGGGTGTCTACCCACCGGAAGACGTAACCGGTCGAACACCGTCCGATATTCCCCGAGCCCGCCACCTCCCCTCGACGGCGAGCGAGGCCAGGCAGGCCAGCACCACGACCACCTCGGCGGCCAGCGCGAGCGCGGCCTGGGGCGCGGGCTCCCAGCCGGTCTCGCTGAACCCGAACAGTCCGGTCGTGCGGGACAGGACGAAGGCCGCCACCGAGCCGAGCCCGAGCAGCGCGGCCGCGACCCGCAGGGTCCACGGCCCCACGAGCACCAGCGCGGCGAGCGCGAACGACACGGCCGCCTGGACCAGGAATCCGGGACCGATGACGTGGATCACGCGATAGCCGCTCCCGTAGAGGTCGACGTGGACGTACCCGGTGATCACCAGGCCCACGCTGACCAGCACGCGCGACAGCGCATCGAACCAGCGGACGGTCATGACAGCTCCTGATCCTTGACGGCCAGCTGCTGCTCGCCACGTTTGAAGGTGACCTCGCGAATTCCCAAGGCGGCGTGCAGTTTTCCGGCGGGCAGCGTCACCGGTTTGGGCGCGGGGCCGTCGCCGGGGTGGGGCAGCGGGTAGGCGGTGGTGGTGCCGCTGTGGAAGGTGATGTTGCCCTCGGTCTTCGTGAACAGTTGGTGCACATGGCCGTTGAGGCAGGTGACCGAGGAGAACCGGCGCAGATAACTCAGCGCCTCGGCGGCGTCGTCGGTGCCCCACCCCCAGTCCGGGTACATCGCGAACAGCGGGATGTGGCTGAACACGATGATCGGGGTGTCGTTGCCGAGCCCGGCGACGTCCTTGCGCACGAAGTCCAGCTGATCCTGACCCAGATGCCCGAGGGTGCGCAGGTTCAACGTGTTGACCAGGCCGATCACGTGCACCCCGGCGATGTCGAAGCTGTACCACCCGTCCCCGCGGGTGCCCGCCCCGAACACCGAGCGATACCGCTGCCCGGCGTCGTCGGTCGAATCGTGTTCGCCCGGAACGGTGAACACGTGCGGGGTGTTCAGCCCGGTCATCATCTGCTTGACCTGATCGAACTGCTCCGGTGTGGCCAGATGGGTCAGGTCGCCGGTGTGGATGACGAAATCGGGGGTGTAGCCGAGGGCGTTGACCTGGTCGATCGCCTGCGTGAACGTCTGTGTCACATCGGGATTGGCGGTGCCCTGGAAGCCGATGTGGCTGTCGCTGATCTGCGCGAACCGCAGCGTCGGCCGGTCGGCGGCCGGGGTGGCGGACGCGCCGCCCGCCACCTGGGAGATGATCTCGCCCCCGACCACGGACAGGCCGACCGCGGCCCCGAACCAGGCGCTGTGCCGGATGAGCTGGCGACGGGTCATTCCGGGTTCGGTCACGGCGTCACCTGCACTGTCGCCTTCATGAACGGATGGATCGAGCACACGTAGGCCACCGTGCCCGGTTTGGTGAAGGTGAACGAATACGTCGCGCCCGCACCCATTCCCGGGGAGTGGAAGCTGCCGTCGGTGGCCACCACGGTGTGCGGTTCCTCGTCGCGATTGGTCCAGGTGACGGTCGTGCCGACCGGGACGGTCAGGGTCGCGGGGGCGAAGGCGAAGTTGTCGATGGTGACCGCGTTGGGCCCGGCGGGCGCGGCGGGGGCGCCCGACGACGGCCGCATGCCCGGCATGCCCGGCATCCCCGACATGCCCGGGGCGGCGCCACCCGCCGTCATGCCGGGAGTGTCGGTGCCCGAAGGGAATACGGGTGTGGGGGCGGCGGTGGGCGCGTCGTTGCCGCCGCACGCGCTCGTCACCCCCGCGACCGCCAGGGCGAGGGCGATCGCCGCCCGCCGCCCGTGAGGAATTCTGCTCATATCGTCCGGCCTCCGTTCCGGTGCCGCGTCCCTCGACGCGTGGCTCACCTACAGATAGGAGGACGGGTTACACCTCACGCGGGTTCGGTCGGCGCGAAAACCTCGATGGCGCCGTCGTTTTCGCGCACGCGCAGGCGGGGCAGCGGCGCGGGCGCGATCGGCAGCTGATGGGTGAGCACCCGGCCGTCCACCGCGAACGAGGTGGAATGGCACGGGCAGCGCAACCGATCCGCCGGGCCGTCGAGCCACAGCTTGCAACCCTGATGGGTGCACACGCCCGTCACCGCGGCCGGAATTCCGTTGGCGCGCCGCACGAATCCGCTCACCACACCCAGATCGAAGGCGACCGTGGCGCCCTCGGGCACGTCGGCGCTCGCGGCGACCGGCCGCCACACGCCCGCGTTGGGTTCCAGATCCGCTTGGGGCACGGGCGTTTTCGGCGCGGTGACGGCGTGATCGACCACGGCCCCGACCGCGGCGGCGGCCGCCGCCACCGAGGTGCCGATGAGCAACTGCCGGCGCGGTCTGCCCGGCGACGGCTCGGCGTCGTCGATCTCGTCGGCCAGCCGCCGGTGCAGGTCGGCGAGGAACTCCTCGCTGGGGGCGTCGCTGCCGAGCCGGGCGGCCCGCAGTTCGATGGCCGTGCGCATCTCCCGGGCCTCGGCCTCGTCCGGCCGTCCCGGGCGGGGGCGGCGCCCGGCGAGCAGATCCTCGACGAACCGCCGCGTGTCGCGCTCGCTCATCGCGCACCTCCCTCGTCCGAACCCGCGGCCATGCGTAGGGCGCGGTGTTGCAACACCTTCGCATTCGCCACGCTCACACCCAAGCTGTTCGCGGCGTCGCGCACCGACAGACCTTGCAGGAAACGCAGTTCCAGGATGCGACGGTACCGGTCGGGCAGATTCGCCAGCACCGCCCGCGCCCGCTCGGCGGCCCGGCCGTCCGGCGGCGGCTCGGGTCCGGTGTCGGGGAAGTCGTCGTCGATCACGGTGATCTCCCGGCCCATCCGCGTGCGCCAGTGGCCCGCGAGCACGGTGCGCGCGGTGGCCCGCAGATACGCGCGGACCTCCCGCACATCGGCGCTGACCCGCAACGGTTTCAGGGCCGTGGTGAACACCTCGGCGGTGAGGTCCTCCGCGTCCGCCCGATTGCCCACCTTGCCGAACATCAAGCCGTACACCCAGCCCACATTGTCGCGATACACCGCCTCCCAGTCCGGGTAGCCGTCGCCGGGCACCAACCGCAACCCCCGGGCCGGGTCCGGCTCCCCCGCCTCCCGCGGCGTGCCCGTCCGTCCTGCCATCACCCGCTGTCCTCCGACTCCGGCGGCCGGGACGACCGCTCGTGATCCCGGCGGCTCGGACGACCGCTCGGGACTCCGGCGGCCGGACGACCGGCCCCTGACCCAGGCGGCCGGGACGACCGCTCGTTGGTACATAGCGAACGGGGTTACAGCGGGATCGGTTCAAGCTACATTGCGGTCAGGTGCGACGGTCAGGAGTTCGTATGTATCCAGGGGTGCATGCCGCGCGGTTTCCGGACAAGGCCGCGGTGCTGCTCGCGGACGGGTCGGCGGGGTTGAGTTACGGCGAGTTGGAGGAGCGGTCTGCGCGGCTGGCGCGGTATCTGCACGGGGCGGGGTTGCGGCGGGGGGATCATGTCGCGCTGTTGACCGACAACGATCCGCGGACGTTCGAGGTCTATTGGGCCGCAATGCGTTCGGGGCTGTACTTCACCGCTGTGAATCGGCACCTGTCCGCCGCGGAGATCGCCTACATCGTGAACGATTGCGGCGCACGGGCTCTCGTGGTGTCGGCGCGGCTGGGTGAGGTGGCGGCGAAGATCGTGCCGGAGACGCCGGGGGTGGAGCTGCGGCTGTCGTATCGCGGGGCGGTGGAGGGTTACGCCTCCTATGAGGACGCGCTCGCCGCGTCCTCGCCCGAACCGCTGCCCTCGCAGCCCGCGGGCAGGGACATGCTGTACTCCTCGGGAACCACGGGGCGTCCCAAGGGGATCAAGCCGCCGTTGCAGGATCGGCAGGTGCACGAGCCGGGCGAGACGGTGGCCGGGGTGTTCGGCCCCATGTACGGCTTCGGCGAGGACACGGTGTACTTGTCCCCCGCGCCCATCTATCACGCGGCGCCGCTGCGGTTCTGCGGCGCGGTGCAGGCGCACGGGGGGACCGTGGTGCTGATGGAACGGTTCGACGCGGAGGCGGCGCTCGCGGCCGTCGAACGGCATCGGGTGACGCACAGCCAGTGGGTGCCGACCATGTTCGTGCGCATGCTCAAACTGCCCGCGGACGTGCGCGCGAGATACGACCTGTCGAGCCTGCGGGTGGCCGTGCACGCGGCCGCGCCCTGCCCGGCCGAGGTGAAGCGGGCCATGATCGAGTGGTGGGGGCCGGTGCTCTACGAGTACTACTCGGCCACCGAGGGCATCGGCATCACCTTCGTCGACAGCGCCGAGTGGCTGCGCAAGCCCGGTACGGTCGGCCGGGCCGCGCTCGGGGTGATCCACGTGTGCGGCGAGGACGGCGCGGAGCTGCCGGTCGGGGAGATCGGCACGATCTACTTCGAGCGCGACGAGGTGCCCTTCGCGTACCACAACGATCCGGCCAAGACGGCCGAGGCCGTGCATCCGGCGCATCCGACGTGGTCGACCACCGGCGATGTCGGCTATGTGGACGACGAGGGGTTCCTGTTCCTCACCGACCGCAAGGCGTTCATGATCATCTCCGGCGGGGTTAACATCTATCCGCAGGAGATCGAGGACGCGTTGGCGTTGCACTCCAAGGTGTTCGACGCCGCGGTCGTCGGCGTTCCGGACGCGGAGATGGGCGAGTCGGTGCGGGCGGTGATCCAGCCCGCCCCGGGCGTCGACCCCACCCCCGAACTCGCCGACGAGTTGCGCGCGTTCCTGCGCGAGCGCATCGCCCACTACAAGGTGCCGCGCGGCATCGACTTCGTCGACGAACTGCCGCGCACCCCGACCGGGAAGCTGGTCAAACGGAAGTTGCTGGAGCGCTACCGCTGATCAGCGGGCGAAACCCGCGTCGGCGGCGGCCGCGGTGAGCGCGTCGAGCCCGAAGCCGTCGACCGGTCCGAGCGCGCCCACGCCGCGCAGGCCGCCGTCGAGCGCGGTGCGCGCGCCCCAGGCGAGCATGGCGGCGGTGAACTCGTAGGGGTCGCCGCCCGTCAGCGTCACCGACGCGAGGGTGCGGCCCGCGGCGTCGACGGCCTCGGCGACGACCCAGCTGCGGGTGCGGGCGCGGGCCGCCGCGTCGGGACCGCCGGTGGAGCCCTTGACGATTCGGGTCAGCAGGCCCTGGGTCGCCCGGCGCGCGGGGCCCACCGCCGTGATCGCGCCCGCGAGCAGCGAGGTGGCTTGCAGGCCGCGCGCCACCGGACCGGTGAGACCCAGGTACACGCCCACGTCGCGCAATTGCGGGTAGGCCCGGGTGAGGGCGAGGTGCTCCGAACCCGGCACCGACAGTCCCCTCCCCGTCCGGCCCGCGACGTCGAAGGCGCGCACCCGCGCTCCCGTCCGCTCGGTGACCAGTTCGCCGCCGCGATGCGCGAAGCCCTGTTCGAACAGCATTCCGGCCATGGAAGCGCGGGTGCCGCCGCTGGTGCCGGGGCTGGCCATGAAGTAGCCGATCTCCACGCCCACCGCCTCGGGAGCCTCGCGCAGTACGAGCCCGGCGGCGAGATTGCCTGGGACGTAATCGAATCCGAACGCGGTCAGCAGTCCGATCCCGGCCTCTCGCGCGGCGGCGTCGCGCTCGAAGACGCCGCGGATGAACGGGCCCTCGCCGGTGGAGTCGAAGTAGTGCGCCCCGGCCGCGAGCGCCGCCGCGAGGGCGGGTTCGCCGTGGCGCAGGAACGGCCCGACCGTCGTCACCAGGACATCGCCGCGGCTCAGCAGGGCGCGCACCGACGCGGGGTCGGTGACGTCCGCGACCGCGGTGTCCGCGGCGCCGAGGTCGGCGGCCAGCTTCTCCACCGCGGTGGCGTGGCGGCCGGCGAGCACCGGGGTCGCGCCCCGGGCGATCAGGGCCTCGGCGGTGAGGCGGCCGGTGTAGCCGGTGGCTCCGAACACGACGATCTTCGACATTGCCCTACCCCGTATTTCTGTTCGACGTCGATGTCCGCACAGTACATCGATTCGGGCAAACCAGGGCGGCCGGTTCGGATGCGCCCGCGCCACAAGGATTCCCGGCACACTGGGACCGTCGGTTTCCGATCGTCACCACCCAGGAGGTCTCCGTGACGAAAAAGCTGTACGCCCGCATGATGAAGGCCGTGTGTCCCGTCGATCCCGAGACCATGGCCACGACGGTGCCGTTCCTGCAACACGAGATCGTGCCGCACGCGATGGCCGATCCGGGGGCGCGGCAGATCTACTTCTTCGTCGACCCGACCGACGGCACGGTCTTCTCCATCACCATCTACGAGACCGAGGAGGATCTCGCGGGGGCGATGCGCGAGGCCGGGAGCGAGTACCGGTTCGCGAGCCTGGCCAAGATCGGCTGTACGGCGGTGGACGCGCGGCGGCTCGAGGTGGTGGCGGGCGCGGTCGCCGCCGACGCCGCCGACGTGGATTTCGCGACAATCGTTCCGCCACAGGAGGTCTGAGCGATATGCCGGAGATCAGCTACCCCGCTCCCAGCGGTTCGGTGCCCGGCTACCTGGCGGTCCCGGACGGCACCGGCCCGTGGCCGGGCGTGGTCGTCGTGCACGACGCGTTCGGCATGACCGACGACATCCGGCGTATCACCGATCGCTTCGCGGGCGCCGGGTATCTCACGCTGACGCCCGCGTTGTTCCGGCGCGGCAACCGGATTCGCTGTGTCGTGGAGACCATGCGCACGCTGTCGGCGAATCAGGGCCCGGCCGTGGACGATCTGCGCGCGGCCGGAACGTATCTCGCCGACGACGACCGGTGCACCGGGAAGGTCGGCGTGGTCGGCTTCTGCATGGGCGGCGGGTTCTGCCTGCTGCTCGCACCGACCGGAACGTTCGACGCCGCCGCCCCGAACTACGGCTTCCTGCCGAAAGACCTTGCGACGCTGCGTCATTCGTGCCCGATGGTGGCCAGTTACGGCGGCAAGGACCGCGGGCTGCGCGGCGCGGCGGACCGACTGGAAGCGGCCCTCGGGGAGGTGCCCCACGATGTCGAGGAGTACCCGAACGTCGGCCACAGCTTCATGAACGACTGGCGCGCCCCCGCGCCGCTGCGCGTGGTGGAACGCGTTGCGGGACTTCAATATTCGCGACCGGAGGCCGAGGATGCCTGGCGGCGGATCCTGGCCTTCTTCGGCGAGCACCTCGGTCAGGGCCAGGCGTCCAGGTAGGCGCGGTAGGTGCCCGAGGGCAGGCGGGCGTCGTAGAGCAGGTCGCCGGAGGCGGAGAATTCCGAGATGTGCGCGGCCATCCCCCACCCGACGCAGGTGGCGCCGTTCGGCAGCTCCTGGGCGTTGCCCATGGCGAAGGCGGTCAACCCGGCCGGATGGGTCTGGTCGCGCACCAGAGTGGCTCGGCGCGTGTCGAAGTCGAGGTGGATCCAGCGGACGCTCGACGGTCCGAGTGAGCTGGTCGGCTCCGCGGAGTTGTTGTTGAACAGCCGCAGCGTGGTCGGATCGGCGAATTCGGCGTCGTGCTGGTAGGCGAACTCCACCCCCGGCCCGAGGTCGAAGGTGGAGTGCGCGCCGCCGAGCCGCCAGCGGATGTCGCCGGTGTGGATGTCGACGTCGTAGACCGTGGAGGTGTCGCGCAGCGAGATCACCAGGTTCCCTTGCGGATCCAGCGCGATCGAGTTCATGTGATACGGATCGGGCACCGACCCCGACTGCGGCTTCGGCACGCGGGTGTCGCTCAGCGGCACGTGATCGAGGGCGCTCCAGCGGAACAGCACGGTCCCCGTGGCCACGTCGACGACGGAGGCGACGGTGTCGAGCACGGTGCCCTGGGCCGGGCCGCCGATCGAGGTCAGGTCGGCGGGCGCCTCGCGGTAGGAGGTGATCAGCGCGCGGCCGTCGGGGGTGAGCCGGAACTCGTGCACGTCGGAGGTGTAGCCCTCGCCCGGGGTGACCTTCGCGATGATGTTGTGGTCCTCGTCGGCGATGTAGTCCGCGCCGGAACCGTGACCGACCGCCGTGCTGCCCTGCCACCACGTCAGCACCCGGCGACCCTGATAGGTCTGGGTGCGGAAGTTGCTCACGTCCTCACCCGCGGGCGGTTCGTAGCGCCAGATCACGTGGCCGTCCTTGTCCGCGATGACGTTCGCGGCCCGCAGCCCCGGCAGCGCGGTCGCCGCGTCGGCCATTCCCTTGGGGAGCACCGCGGCGGCGCTGAGGCCCTCGGAGTAGAACACCTTCAGGTCCGGATTGCCGTCGGGTTCGTTCACGTCGACGGTGTAGGTGAGCACGCCCGACGACAGGGTGGGCACGGGTCCGGCCAGCGCCGTCGCGGGAAGGGTCGCGCACAGGCCGACCGCCACGCACAACGGCCGCAGGATCTTTCGCACAGCGAAAAGATAACGAGCCCTTGAACCCGACGCCACGTCAGGTCCTAGCGTGGGAACCGCACACCGAAAGGACGGCGCCGTGACCGAACGAGAGTGGCGGATCGGGGAGCTGGCCCGGGAGACGGGCGTGACGGTGCGCGCGCTGCACCACTACGACCGGCTGGGCCTGTTGACGCCGTCGTCGCGGACGCCCGGCGGGCACCGCTGCTACACCGGAGACGATGTGCGGCGGCTGCATCGCATCGTGGCCCTGCGCGACTTCGGCTTCGGGCTCGGCGAGATCGCGGACCTCCTGCGCGCCGACGCCGACCACGATCCCCGCGACCTCATCCGCGAACAGCTGGAGGTGGTCGACGAGCGCATCGCCCGCGCCCTCGTCCTGCGCCGCCGCCTGCTCGGCGTGCTCGGCGGCCTCGACCGCGCGGTCGAACCGTCGATCTCGGAATTCCTGCGACTGACCGAGGAGACCCTCGCCATGACCCAGCCCCTGACCCCGGAGGAGTTCGTCCGCCTCGTGCGGCGCCGCCGCGACTACGCCGCCACGCTGAGCGAGGAGGAGTTCGCGGCCCTGGCACGTCGGCGCGCGGAGGCGTTCGAGTCCATGGATCCCGCTGAGCGCGAACGCCTTTCGGCACGCCGGGCGGCGCTCGTCCCACCCGGTTTCGACCTACCGACCGAGGAGAGCTGACGCCTCACACCAGGCCGGTGGCGTCGAAGATCCAGGACATGTCGGCGTTCGCGAAATCGGCCATCCAGGTCGCGGGGGCGTGGTTGGTGAGCGCCCCCATGTCCCAGTAGTCCTTCCAGAGCGTGATCTTGCCGTCCTCGACGCGGTGCACCGACACGAAGCGCAGGACGGCGGATTCGCCGGTGGCCCAATGCCATTCCTCGTGGTGCTCGTACATGACGTCGGCGCCGTTGTCGAGGATCAGGCCGTCGAAGTTCTCGTAGGAGGCCAGCGGGGCCAGGCCGATCTTCAGGCGCTTGACGATGTCGTCGGGGCCGCGGGCGGCGGCGGTCGGGCCCACCGGCATGTCGAGGTAGATGCAGTCCTCGGACAGGTGGGTCCGCACGGCGTCCCAGTCGCGGCGCGACAAAGCCCGCCACATCGCGAGGACCGGTCCGGTACATGGTGTGGACATGTGTCCGGACATTACTACGGAGCGGGCCGTCTCAATCCTTTTCCACCGGTTCGCGGCCGGCCCACCGGTCGGCGGTCTCGCCGGTGGCGACGAAGATCGTGCGGCGGCCGACCTCCACGGCGTTGTCGGCGAACCGCTCGTAGTAGCGGCCGAGCAGCGACAGGTCGACCGCGGCGGTGACGCTGTGGGTCCAGGCCGGGTCGAGGATGGTGGACAGCAGTTCCCGGTGCAGCTGGTCGATGGTGTCGTCCAGCTCGTCGAGTCCGGCCGCGGCGGCGGGATCGCCGGAGGCGAGCACGTCCGCGGCGGCGTCGGCGATGCCGACCGCGGCCGCGCCCATGCGCGACAGCAGCGGCCGAATCGATTCGGGCACAACGTGTTCGGGATGACGACGGCGGGCGGCGGTGGCGATGTGGGTGGCCAGCGCGGCCATTCGTTGCAGATTGCCGGTGAGCTGGATGGCGGTCACCACCAGCCGCAGCTCGGTGGCGACGGGGGCCTGTAATGCCAGCAGCCGCAACGCCTCCCGTTCGGCCTCGGCCTGCATCTCGTCGACCTCGCGGCCCATATCGATGGCGGCCTCGGCCTGCTGGACGTCGGCGTTCACCAGCGCGTCGGTCGCGGTTTCGACCAAAGCCTTGTCCCGCGAGCACATTTCGCGCAACAGTTCGCCGAGGCGGCGCAACTCGACGTGGTACTGGACGCGCATACCCGATTCAACACCATCGGGCGCGGGGACCGGATCGGCGTCCGGCGCCACGGGCGTCTGCCACCCCTCCTCGACCGGCCAGCCGCCCGCCCGCAACCGCTCGCGCACCCGCTCGAGATCGGCCTCGCGCGGCAGTTCGTCGGTGAACCGGGTGATCGCCACCCCGGCGTCCACCCGGTCGGGCGGCAGCGAGCCCTGGTCGGCGAGTTCGCGCACGACCTGTTCGATCTCCGCGGCGCTCAACCGGCGGCCGAGCACGGCGAGCAGCGGCAGGTAGTCCTGTTCGGGGACACCCTGCGGATATCCGGCCCGCAGCCACGCCACGATCCGGGTCAGCAGATCAGACCACTCCATCGCTAATCACCCATCACCCCAGAGAGTTCGGCCGGGGATCCGGCCACGGTCACCGTACGGCATCCACCCGTCGACAGGAGTGCCATAACCCCGGGGCGAAAGTCGAAACAGCCCGAGCGGGCCCCCGCTATCCTGGGCACGGCCTTGCGCCGCGGGCGACTCTGTATCGGGGAAGAGATCATGGATACGTTGACGATCGACACGCGCGACCGACTACGCCGGGATCTGCGGCGCTACGCCGAGGCGGTGGACTGCCGCTACGAACCGGCGATCGTGGAGGCGGCCCTCGACGCGTTCGGGGGCGCGTGGAGCGGGATCGTCGGGGTACGCACGACCACCCATCCGGTCGGCGTGCGGGAAGTCGATGCGCGAGTGCAGTATCCGGGCACGCCCGCCGAACTGGTCGCGACGCTGCGGCGGTCGGGGCTGGTGTCGTTCTCCGGTCGGCCGCCCGAGGCGCTGCTCGACGAGGTGATCGCGGCCGTGCCCGAGGCGCGCGCGGCCGTGGACGTCGCGCTGGGCGGCGGGGTGCGGAAGGTGTGGCTGTTCTTTCCCGAGGTGCTCGAGGTGGAGCGGACCCTGGCGTTCGCGCACGTGCCCGACTCCGCGCGCGCCCACGCCGGGCATCTCACCCGCTACGGCGGCAGGATCGGGATCCTGTCGGTGGACTTCGCGGCCGAGACGATGAATCTGTACTCGCAGGTGCTCGAGCCCGGAACCATCGGCGCCGCGGGCATGTCCGCGATCACGGCCGAACTGGGTTTCGTCATCCCGACCGAGGCGGAGACCCACGTGTTCGGCGGCGCCTACAACGTGTACCGCACCTTCGGCTGGGACTCCCCGCACATGCGCCGGATCTGCTTCCCGGTCCGCCGCACTCGCGACACCTTCCCCACCGATCTGCATCCGGTGCTGGCCCGCTTCGTCGCCGAGCCCCCCTTCCCCGGCGAGGGGCCGCACGGGTTCACGGCGTATGTCGCCTATGGGCCGAGCGACCGGTATTACAAGGTGCAGGCGGAGTATTCGCATGCCGCGCGAGCCGCGTTCCCGGGCGGGGTGGCGCCCGCGGTGAACCGGTAGTCAGGCGGCCTCGAGCAGGAGTTCGGTGAGTTCGGTGGGCATGGTGATCATGCAGTCGTGGCCGGTGGGCAGTTCGCGCACGCGGGCGGGCGGCTGATCCGGCACCGGGCGGCGCTCCAGGCCCGGGGGTGTGATCGTGCAGTGAATGTGCGTGCGCGGCAACAGCTTCACGGCCGGGTTGTCCAGCCGAACCGGCTGTTGCAGACAGCGCACGGACTGATCCGACATCATGGTCCGCAGCCAGGCGATGTCGTCGGGGTCGGTGACGCCGAAAAGGCCGTAGGGGGCGGGCATTTCGGGCGGCGGGGGCACGCGCCAGCCGCTCTCGGAGGCGAGGGCGAGATCGATCATGGCCTTGGTCACGGGCAGGACGTCGGCGGCGGTCTCGCCGTCCTCGGGGACCATGGCGTCGAGGTAGACGAGGTGGGCGATCCGCTCGGGCAGGCGGTTGGCGACCGCGGAGATCACGAGTCCGGCGTAGCTGTGGCCCACGAGGATCACCTCGGTGAGGTCCTCGGCGATGAGGAGCCGGGCGATGTCGTCGGTGTGGGTGTCGAGGCCGATCTCGGGAGTGAGCAGATGCCGGGTCTCGCCGTAGCCGGTCAGGGTCGGGGCCAGCACCCGATGTCCGGCGGCGGTGAGGCGCGCGACCACCCGATCCCAGCATTCGCCGGTATGCCACGCGCCGTGGACCAGCAGATATGTCGACATGATGCTCCCTCGTGGGATGATGAATGAAACGGGACGTTGTCCCGCTTCGAAAGATACGGGACAGTGTCCCGTTTAGCAATGGGAGGTGCGGTGGCCGAGAGCGACACGGCGGCGACGCGGCCCCGGCGGGCCGACGCCCGACGGAACCAGGAGGCGCTGCTCGACGCGGCGGCGGCGGTGTTCGTGCGGTCGGGGGTGGAGGCGCCGATCCGGGATATCGCGGCCGAGGCGGGGGTGGGGACGGCGACGATCTATCGGCACTTTCCGACGCGGGCGGATCTGATCGTGGCGGTGTATCGGCATCAGGTCGAATCGCTGGCGGAGACCGGTCCCGCGCTGCTGGCCGCCGAGCCGAGTCCGTATGCGGCGCTGCGGAATTGGATCGATCTGTTCGTCGATTTCGTGACCACCAAGCAGGGGTTGGCGACGGTGCTGCAATCCGACGACCCCTGTTACGACCCGCTGCACGACTATTTCGTGGCCCGCTTGGTTCCGGTGTGCACCGAATTACTGACGGCCGCAGCCGATTCCGGTGAGATTCAACCCGGGCAGGACGCGCACGAACTCATGCGCGGCATCGGCGGTCTGTGCGCGGGGGCGGGGCCGAATCATCCCTACGACGCGCGGCGGCTGGTGGAACTGTTGATCGCGGGGCTGCGGCGGCGTTGACAACGGCCCGGCCGGTGCGGACACCGACCGGGCCGCTGCCGATCATCCGGCGAGCGCGGCGCTGAAACGCAGTGCGTCGCTGTCGAATTCGAGCACGCGGACGCGGATCGTCGCGCCGGTCTCGGCGCTCGCGCCGCGGACCAGGCCCGGCACGCCGGTGCCGGTGCGGACCAGCAGCCCGAACGGCTTGACGAGCTGCACGACGGCGTCGATCTCGGCTCCGGCTCGGATCAGGGCTTCTGCCATGTGGCTCACCCCCTCTCACTCCTCGAGGTGAGTCGAACGGCGGCGTCCGCGCCGCCCCGATTCCCTTCGCCGTGGGGCGCGCGAGCACCGGGCTCCGCCCGGACGTCACGCCGTCATTCTATCGCCCGAATCACCGTGGCGCGGAGAGGAGTTCGGCGACCGGGGTGCCCGCGATGAGCTGGTCGAGTCCGGCGAGCATGGTGGGGCATTCGCGGGCCGGGTGTTCGGCGGGGCATTTCAGGGCGTGCGAGAGGAAGTGCTGGGCCGTTCTCGCCTGGGCGATGACCTCGTCGAGTTCGGCGATCTGGCGGTGGATGAGTTCGCGCCATTCGGGGCCCGGGGCGTCGAGGACCGCGCCCGCGGTGTCGAGGGGGAGGCCGAGGCTCTGGGCGAGTTTGATGAAGGCCAGGCGGCGGAGTTGTTCGGCGTCGTACATGCGTTTGCCGCCCGCTCGTGCGGCCGGGGTGACCAGGCCGCGCTCGTCGTAGTAGCGCAGCGCCGAGGGGGCCATGCCGAGCGTGGCGGCGGCGCGCCCGATGGGGATGAGATCCATGTCGGCATTTGACCTCAATCCGGCTTGAACCGGCAAGGTGTGGTCATGACGATTGCAGTGAATCACCATGCGGGACAGGGTGGGTTCGGCGGGCCGTTGGGTCTCGCCTTCGGGGTGCTCATGCGGGTCGCCGGGCGGCGGCGGGATCGGATGGTGGTCGATCTCGCGGGCGTGGGGCCTGACGATCATGTGGTGGACGTCGGGTGTGGGTCGGGCGGTGCGGCGGGGCTGGCCGCACGACGGGCGGCCGATGTGGTCGGGGTGGATCCGGCGCCGTTGATGCTCCGGTTGGCGCGGCTGTTCGTTCGGAACCCTTCGGTCCGTTGGGTGCCCGGCACGGCCGAGGACCTTCCCCTGCCCGACGCTTCGGCCACGGTCGTGTGGGCGGTGGCGACCGTTCATCACTGGCCGGAGGTTGCCGGGGGGCTGGGCCAGATTCGGCGCGTGCTCGTCGGGGGTGGGCGGTTCTTGACCGTCGAGCGGGATGCGCCCGCGGGGTCGGAGGGGCCGACGAGGCACGGGTGGACTCGCGAACAGGCCGAGAGCTACGCCTCGCAGTGTCGGGCGGCTGGATTCGTCGATGTGCGGGTGGAGTCGGCGGGGGCGGGCCGGTGGAAGTCGTGGGCGGTGTACGCCGGTCGGCCTTGAGCGTCGTGCGGTCCGAGTGTCGCGGTCCAGATCGTTCGCGTCACGGAGGCTCGGCGAAACCGGGCGCGGCAGGGTCGGCCTCATGGAATGCGCCGCCCGGCGCTGGGCGTCGCGCCCGGGGCGGCAGTACCGTGCATCGTGTGAGGCGATCGGCGTGGGAACGGAATGCGGGGGCCGGGGCGGTCGCGTTGTGGGCGGCGGCGGTGTGGGGCGCGCTGGCGGCGGTGCTGGTGACGCCCTTCGCGGCGGCGTTGGTGGCGAGCGTGTTTCGGTTCCCGATCCCGTTCGGGGGCTATGCGCGCGGCGGGGGTGAGGCCGTGAACGCGGGGCTGGCGGCGGTGTTCTACCTGGTTGTCGGGGTGGGGCCGGTGCTGGCGGTGCTCGGGGCGGTGGCCGGGGTGCTGGTCACGCGGCAGCGTGGGGGTCGTGCGGTCGGGCGGAGTGTGGCGGCCGGGTGCGGGTTGGCGTTGGTGGCGGCGCTGTTGCTCGCGATGCTGACCGGGTCGTGGTAGGGCGGGTTAGGCTGCCCGACATGACCGAAACGCACGCTTCCGCCGTGGTGGGACAGGCGACCGGACGCGGGCAGGTGCTGGCGTGGTCGCTGTGGGACTGGGGTTCCTCGGCGTTCAACGCGGTGATCCTCACGTTCGTGTTCTCGGTGTATCTCACCGAGAAGGTGGGTGACGATGTGCCCGGCGGGATTTCGGCGAGCGCGTGGCTGGGGTGGGCGTTGGGGATCGCCGGGCTCCTGGTCGCGCTGACCGCGCCGATCAGCGGACAGCGGTTCGACGCCAGCGCGAAACGCAAACGGTCCCTTGGTGTTCTGACCGGGCTGACGGTGTTGGCCATGTTGTTGATGTTCTTCGTGCGCGACGATTATCGCTATCTGTGGCTGGGGCTGGTGCTGCTGGCCTTCGCGTCCACGACGTTCGAGTTGGCCAACGTGCCCTACAACGCCATGCTGCGGCAGGTATCCACGCCCGCGACGGTCGGTCGGGTATCCGGATTCGGTTGGGCCATGGGCTATTTCGGTGGGATCATCCTGCTGCTGGTCTGCTACTTCGGGTTCATCGTCGGGGACGGTGATCATCGCGGGCTGCTGTCGGTGGCCACCGAGGGCGGGTTGAACATCCGGCTGGTCGCCTTGTTCACCGCGGTATGGTTCGCGATGTTCGCTGTTCCGGTGCTGCTCGCGGTGCCTGAGCTGCCGCGCACCGATGCAGATCCCGGGGCGGCGTCGGCCGGGTTGTTCGGGTCGTATCGGGTGTTGTGGCGGGATCTGCGGGAGTTGTGGGGGACCGATCGGCGGACGGTGGGGTTCGTGGTCGCCAGTGCGGTGTTTCGGGATGGGCTGGCTGGGGTGTTCACGTTCGGGGCGGTGCTGGCGGTGCGGGTGTATGGCATCGCGGATTCGGATGTGTTGTTGTTCGGGGTGGCGGCGAATGTTGTTGCGGCGCTTGGTGCGATCGTCGCTGGTCGGTTCGATGACAGTGGTGGGCCGAAGCGGGTGATCGTGTTCTCTTTGGCGGCGATGTTGGTTTGCGGTGTGGCGCTGTTGTTCGTGTCGGGGCCGGTTATGTTCTGGGTCTTCGGGCTGATGCTGACGGTGTTCGTCGGGCCTGCTCAGTCGGCTGCTCGGTCGTTTCTGACTCGGTTGGCTCCGCAGGGGCGGGAGGGGCAGTTGTTCGGGCTTTACACGACCACCGGGCGGGCGGTGTCGTTCCTCTCCCCCGCGTTGTTCGGGTTCTTTGTGTGGGTGTTCGACGCCGACCGTGCGGGGATCGTGGGGATCTTGGTGGTTCTGGCTGCTGGTTTGGCGGCTCTGCTCCCTATCCGCCCGACCCTCTCTCAGGCCGTCGGAAAGCGGGATGGCTGATGAGCTACCGCCAGCCTGGATCCATCTTCGCTGCCACCGCAAGGCTGCCTTCTTCCTCGAAGTTCTACTCTCGCCGCGAGTCTCAGGATGCAATCCTTCCTGGAGAGGACACGCGCTTGTGGCCGCGATGCGAGAGGCTGGAACTTGTTGCCGCAGTTGACAACTGAATTAGCGATCACAATACTTCTGTGCGGCACTCCGCTCCATTGCAGCGTGCCGAGCCTACACAGGTGAGTGCAGGAAGAGACGGGGTGGGCCGCGACGCTCCAGGTGGTAGGGGTCTGCCTAGGATGGTGCAGCCGCTCTCGCGGGGGTGAATGCCTTGGGGGGCTGCGCTAATTCGTCGAGTCCATGCCTGACAAGTTCGCAGCTCTCGGGCCGAAGGTGTTGCGGGCGAGGGCAAACGCGGGCCGGACGGACATCCGGGGCGGTCATGGAAGAAGTCGAGGGATCCGACCGATCCTGTGGACCCGGAGGGGGCCGATGAACAACGCCATGAATGCCGGTTCACCCAGTGAGAGAAACGTTTTCGAACCAGTATCGATCCGCGGCCTGGCGCTCGGCTCGACGGTCGTGGAACTTCCGATATCCGACCTGCTGCCCGCCGATTCGCCCCGAACATCAGGACTGAACGCAGGCTATATACGAATGCTCGCCGAATCGGTGACCCCGCTTCCTCCGATAGTCGTCCATCGCGCGACGATGCGAGTAGTTGACGGCTGGCATCGGGTGCGCGCAGTCGAGTCGCGCGGTGAGACGACCATTGCTGCCGTCTACTTCGACGGTGACCTGTCAGAAGCCTTCGTCGTGGCGGTGAAATTGAACGTGGCACATGGCCTACCGTTGTCACTTGCTGATCGAAAGGCCGCCGCGCACCGCATCCTGCTGACGCATCCGGACTGGTCGGATCGATCGATCGCTGCGATCGCCGGGATCTCGCACCCTACCGTCGCGGCGATCCGTAACCGGTCGATCGGAAAGATTGACCAGTCGACCCCCCGAGTGGGGCGCAACGGAGTACTCCGTCGGCTCGACGGGCAGCAGGGCCGCCTGCGGGCAGCCGAATTGTTCACCGCTGACCCAAATGCGTCGGCTCGGACGGTGGCCTCGGCAGCAGGAGTCTCGGTGACGACTGCCAAAGAAGTCCGCAAGCAATTGCGCGCTGGGCAACGACCCGCGCAACCCCGCAAACCCGCATCCGACGCAACCTCCGCACCCACAACCGCGCGTGAGCACCAGAGCAATCCTCCAGCACCCGTCACGGACGAGACCGATAGCGCCGAGTTGTTACAGCGTCTACGTAGGGATCCCTCGCTACGTTTCAGCGAGTCAGGGCGCAAGCTGCTGCGCTCGTTGGAGACGCCGTTCGGGGACAGCGTCGACTGGAACGCGCTCGTCCAAAACCTTCCCAGCCACTGCACTCCGAGCATCGCCGAACTCGCGCGACAGCGTTCCCGAGACTGGCAACACCTGGCACGTCTGCTCGATCGTCGTTGACCTATATACCGACCGAGGAGGGGGCGATGAAGCAATTTCGTCGCCCCCGACCTTCTAGGAAACTTCGATGATTTTGAGAAGCTCGGCGAGATCGAACTCAGCCTTTCTGGCCGTTCCGTATCGGGTGATCTTTCCGCGTCGAACCCATTGGCGAATGACGTCTTCGGAGACGCCGATAATCCAGGCGGCGGTTTTGGTGTTCACCATCTGTCGCGTGCTTTGCTGGAAGCCGCTGTCGGCCGCACCGATCAGGCGCGAATCGTCGGTGTTGAACCGGTGGCCGCGGGTGCACGCGACCTCGACCGATTGTCGGCCCCGGCTGGTGCGCCGGTGTACAACGACGCTGCCATCGCAGTCTGGTACTGGACAGCCACGAGGGCCGTCGGCCTTCGTGACGCTCATACCCATGGATTCCACGGCGTGACGCCCTGCGGTCACCGCAGCATCGAGTTCGTCTACGAAGTCTCCGCCAGCGAAGTGGTGCGCCAGCCAGTGCAAATGGATGTTCAGGAAGCGGGCCTGATCCGAGACGGTCCGTCGCGGCCGAGTTGGGAGACGGCGTTCGTCCACCACCATCTCCGTCCAGGATGTCAATACATCAAAAATTTCCATCCGCGCAGTCAAGGCAGTCTCACACAGTGGAAGATTGCGGAGCTGTCCGCCTCGAATTCGCTCCAGAACGCCGGCCCGAGTGGGAAGCAACAGAGCCTCTTGGCAGCCGTGGTAGATGTCGGATACGAGGTCGATGTTGCGCCGAGCTCTATTCAAGCATGAGGGGCACAGTCTCGGATTACGCGCACATCGCGCTTGTTCTTGATTGTGATGCTGCGATGGACAAGTGAGTAACTCTACCGAAAAGTGCACGGATCCCCCTTGTGCGGACTCAGGCGATGATTCCCAAATTTGCAGAGAGCTTCATGTGGAGCACCTCCCCGCGTCCGATTCTAGAAGGAAGATCACTTGAAAAGATGCCGTGATGCAGGTCACATAGATAGCTGTTGGATCACGTTCGAGGCTCTGTCATGCTGGAGGCGTACCTGAGCTGCCCGGATGAGTCTGGGGTTAGCGTTGAAACAACCTACTCTCGACTTCCGTTGTAGTGCGCTTCGGACGTTTCTGCCCAGCGGTCACCGCTATTTGATTTGCGACGATAGGCGCAGATTTCGTCGCTCAATGAAAGATATTTGGCCCTGTAGTCGAGCCGGGCAGGCATGTGGGTATCAAAGTTGCCGAACAGATCAGTGAGTTCTGATTCCGACGGGAGTCATGCAATGACGACGCGCGAAGTGGGTATAGGTCGCGCCCATGCCAAGTCGATCTTGTTCGGTGAGCATGCCGTGGTGTACGGAGCACCGGCAATCGCGATACCGATTCCACAGCTGTCGGTCATGGTGCAAGCGCGACACTCCGAACCTCACGGCGATGTGCAGGTGACCGATGTTGTGCAGGCTACCGCAGGGAGCGGCTGGGGGCGGGTGGACCAGACCGATCCCGGACTGCACATGCTGCTCGGAGCTTTCTGTCTCGCTACCGCAGCCGAGGCGCGTGGCGTACACCTACGCGTCGACTGCACCATCCCAGCCGGTTGCGGGCTTGGTTCGAGTGCTGCGTGCGCCCGTGCCGTCGTCCTCGCGTTAAGCGATCTGTTCGACCGACCTATCGATACACGCCTGGCCTTCGACCTGGTCCAAACCGCCGAACGCGTGGCCCACGGATCACCCAGCGGAGTCGACACCGTAGCCACCGGCTCCCCCGTCCCGATCTGGTTCCAAAGCGGCACCGCCAAGGAGTTGACGATCGATGTCGACGCCACTCTGGTCGTCGCCGACAGCGGCGTGTCGTGCGCGACCAAGGTGGCGGTTCGACAGTTACGTGAACGGTTCGATGCCGACCCGGCATCGAAAACCCGCTTCCTCGAGGATTCCTCCCGACTCACCACAGCAGCCGTCGAGGACCTGACCCGCGGTCGAGTTGGAAATGTCGGGCAGCTGATGACTGACAACCACGACCTGCTCAGGCAGTTCGGCCTGAGCGCGGCCGAGGTCGATCGCCTGGTCTGCGCGGCACTGACAACGGGAGCAGCGGGAGCCAAGCTCAGCGGAGGCGGGCTCGGCGGCTGCGTAATCGCACTTGTCGAGGAAACCGATCGGGTCGAGGCGGTGGTCTCCGCACTGCATGCCGCGGGCGCGGTTGCGACGTGGAGAGTCAGGACCGCCGGTTATTCCAGCTGACACGCTCAGGAGGTAGTGCAGATGTTGTCGGTGATCACGCGCAGCGCACCCGGAAAATTGTTCGTGGTCGGCGAGTACTCCGTCGTGGAACCAGGGCGAGTCGCGATCGTGGCGTCGGTGGACCGGCGCGTGTCTGTCACTGTGACGCATGCGGAAAGCGCAACGTACGACGTCGCGGTCACCTCCGATATGTGTTCAGGCACAGTGCGATTCGTCCGCAAGAATCTGAGGTTGCTTCCGATCGTGGGTGGCGATGCCGCCATCCGCAGATTGCGCCATGTGATGTCGGCGATCGAGGTGGTCCAGCGATACGCGCTAGAAGTCGGTACTTCGGTGGTCCCCATCAATGTGGACATAACCAGTGAACTGCACGAGGACGGCGTCAAACTGGGGCTGGGCTCCAGTGGAGCGGTCACTGTCGCCGCGATCGCCGCGATCGGCGCCTTCCACGGCCTGGAACCGTCGATGGAGGAACGCTACCGGCTGGCCATGCTTGCCACCGCGCGGGTCGATCCGAAATCCTCCGGTGGTGACCTGGCGGCGAGCACTTGGGAGGGGTGGGTCGCCTACAGCGCCCCGAATCGGCTGGAGGTTCTCGGTATGGCCGAGCGGTTCGGCGTCGAGCACACCATACACGCACAGTGGCCGAATTTCTCGGTGCAGAGCCTCAATCCACCGAAAAACCTCAACTTCGAGGTTGGTTGGACTGGCACACCGTCGTCCAGTCCGAAAATGGTGGGCGGGATGATGCTGCAGAACCACAAGTACAGCACCTTCTACCGGTCGTTCCTTTGGCGCAGCGACGAGTGCGTCCAGGGCTGTATCACCGCGTTGCGGGAGCGTGACACCGCGGCCCTGCTGGACCATATCCGCCGATTCCGGTTGCTGCTCGAGACCGCAGACGGCATTACGCAGATCGGGATCTTCACCGATCGGCTCAATGCGTTTTGCCGTATCGCCGAAGAGGCGGGCGGTACCGCGAAGCCGTCTGGATCGGGGGGTGGTGACTGTGGCATCGCCGTACTCACGGATTCCTCACCGTCCCGACTGGAGCAGTTGCGGGATCGGTGGCGTTCGACCGGAATTCGTCCGCTAGCCCTCAATCTGGTGTGACCTCGAGGAGGACCGACCGTGATCGGTAATCGCAAGGATGACCACGTGCGGCTGGCGCTCGAACAGTCGCAACACCGAAACTTACGCAACGAATTCGACGATGTGGCTTTCGTCCATCATGCACTCGCGGGAATCGATCGGGCCGATGTCGGGCTCGCCACAGTTTTCGCTGGTGTGCGGTGGCAGGTTCCGCTTTACATCAACGCCATGACCGGGGGCAGCGAGGGCACCGGACAAATCAACCGCGATCTAGCCGTCGCGGCCCGAGAGACCGGCGTCGCGATCGCGACCGGATCACTGAGCGCGTTTCTCGCCGACGAGGCAGTTGCCGACACCTACCGGGTAATGCGCAAAGAGAACCCGGACGGGTTCATCATGGCGAACATCAACGCCACGACGTCGGTGGAGGATGCCAAACGGGCCATTGATCTGCTCGAGGCCGACGCGCTGCAGATCCATTTGAATGCGATCCAGGAGATTGTGATGCCCGAGGGCGACCGATCCTTTGCCGCCTGGGCGAGCAGCATAGAACGCGTCGCGGCGGCGGTGGACGTGCCTGTCATCGTGAAGGAAGTCGGCTTCGGCCTTAGCCGCGACAGTGCAGCGAGGCTGCAGGGGCTCGGCGTCGACGCCGTCGACGTCGGCGGTCGCGGCGGTACGAACTTCGCCGTCATCGAAAACGGGCGCCGAAGTCGGCAGGACTACGCCTTCCTTGCAGACTGGGGTCTCTCGACCCCGGCCAGTCTGTTGGACTGCGTGGGCGCGACAAACCTACCGGTCCTGGCTTCCGGTGGCGTGCGTAACCCTCTCGACGTTATGCGCGCACTGGCGCTTGGCGCACCGGCGGTCGGTGTGTCCGGCCAGTTCCTCGGCACCCTCATGAATGCTGGACTGCCAGCGCTGGTGGACCGAATCAGCACCTGGCTCGACCAGATTCGGTCGCTCATGACCGTTGTGGGCACATCGACACCCGCCGACTGTCGGCGATGTGACCTGGTCGTGTCGGGAGGTCTGCGCGCCTTCTGCGAAGCCCGCGGGATTGACATCGGGAAACTGGCCAGTCGGGCACGTCAGCAATCAGAAGGGCGTGGTCACTAGCGAATCGTCATCGCGCATCGTGAACAACATGGCATCGCGGACAGTGCCCTCAACAGTGAGGACTGGGACTTCCTAGTCGCGATATATCGATCGGGGAACACCTCGACGACTTTGAATCCATGATGGTTGGTTCCGTAGTGCGGAAGCGCGCAGCGACAAATGCTATTGCGATTGTGCGGTCATCCAATGGCCCGCCCCCGGCCGTGTTACAGCCGGTCACGGGTGCTGTACTTATGGGATGAGGAACCGACGATCGTCCGGGCATGTGCCGACCGATGCCGAGAGTCGCGCGGCGATCGGTGAGTTCGAACAACATCGTGGGAAGATGACGGCGATCGCCTATCGCCTGCTTGGTTCGGCGAGCGATGCCGAAGATGTGGTTCAAGATGCTTACATTCGATGGCGGCAACACACCGGTGAGACGGTCAGGAATCATGATGCCTGGCTCACCACGGTCGTGACCAACCTCAGCATCAACAAGCTGAATCTGGCCTATCGGACGCGTGAATCGTACCTCGGGCCGTGGCTTCCCGAGCCCGTGATCACCTCCGATCCCAGCGTGATGCCGGATCAGTCCGTGGAGATGAGAGAGACGATCTCGATGGCGATGCTGGTTCTGATGGAGAAGCTTTCACCCCCGGAGCGCGCCGTATTCGTGCTCCGAGAAGCGTTTGGGTATACACACCACGAGATCTCGCAAATACTCGGAATCACCGAGTCCGGATCGCAACAACACTACCGCCGCGCACGGCTTCGTTTGAAGGGCGGCCAGCGATACACACCGACCGGAATCGATGCAGTCGCCCTGGCACGGTCCTTTCTTGAGGCTGCCCGAGGGGATGACATAGCGTCCTTCGAAGCTCTGCTGGCCGGGGAGGTTGTCTCTTGGGCTGATGGAGGCGGCCGGGTTACCGCCGCAACACGTCCCGTATCCGGACGCATCACCGTCGCGCACTACCTCCGGTCATGGATGGCGAAGGCGCCGTCCGGCATCGAATTTCTGTTGAAAGAGGTGAATTGCCAGCCTGCGGTCGTGGCACGGGAGGGCCATAAGGTGATTGCCGCGATCCTCCTCGAGACCCACGAGGGCCTCATTTCGACCATCCGGACATGCGTCAATCCCGATAAATTGCGGTTTCTGGATCGGCAGCTGTCGACATGATCTTCGGCGGCGGGTCGGCTCGAATCACACAACCTCTTCACGCCGACCCGCCTCCTTTGGCGCATGTTACTTCAGATGGAGGTCGCGGTGCCTGAATCGGGTGCCTCCCGTCGCGCCCAGCACGACCGCCACTGCCACTAGT
The DNA here is from genome assembly GCF_053588115.1 of Nocardia sp. NPDC003482. NCBI lineage: Bacteria > Bacillati > Actinomycetota > Actinomycetes > Mycobacteriales > Nocardiaceae > Nocardia > Nocardia sp. NPDC003482. Next base: position 17,510 of record NZ_JBSFPI010000037.1, on the reverse strand, counting down.
GCGGCAGTGGGCAGCAGAGCGAACGGCTCTGCGGGCATGTTGGAGATGTACCCGAAGGGCGAAAGCTTCTTGGCCCAACCGGGCAGCCCGAAGATGTCGCCCAACCACACCGCCACAATCGCATAGACGGGAATGAGCCAGACCACTTCCAGAAATTGTGGTATCGCTCCATACACAGCCATGGTGATGGCGAGCGTGAGCCAGACGGCCGGGATATTGGCGGCGCTGGCCGTCATGACCTTCACCAGCACATCATGGTCTCCGGTCGCCAGGGCACCGCTGATTCCGTAACCGAGCCCGGCACAGACCACCGTGACAGTACTGCCGGCTATACCGACAAGCAGATTGCCACCGGCCCACTGTGATCGGGAAAAGACAGCCGCGAGAACCGGTTCGGCACGGCCACTGCGTTCTTCCTTGCGCATGAAGGTGATAGTGAGCATTCCCTGGACTGCCGCGAGGATCGCGAACAGGGCGAGCGTGCTCGCAATCCACGAGTCCGACATCGACGCCCCGCCGGTCGGTCGCACCATCTTTTGGAAAGCGGGAAGATCGGCGAGCAGTTCGTTGATCGTTCCGAGTACCGATCCGTACATCACACCGAAGACGACCAATCCGATCGTCCAAGATACCGCGCTCATGCCCAGGAGACGGCCGGCCAGACCGTGGGGAGCCAGGAGGGTGGCGGCGGCCGAACTTGCACCGGGCCTCGGGGGGCGCAGGCCCGCACCCACGTCCCGATTGGTGCTCAGGCGCAGTGACAGAGCGAGAGTCACCAGCGCGAACAACACTGGGACCAGCAGTGGCCAGTATCGCTGGGCGTCCGCGTAAGGGTGGGTCGCGAATCCCCAATACAGCGGGGAGAGCCACGATAAAGGGTTGCGGCTGACATCGCCGATCGCGCGCACGACATACGCGGTGCCGAGCGCGGACAGAGAAATCGAAATCGCGGTGCTGCTGAATTCGGTGATCTGCGCGGCCAGTGTTGTGATGCCCAAGAAGGCGATGCCGACCGCGGCGAGCGAGACTCCATACAAACCCGATCCGGACACCGAGATTCCGTCGAGAGGAAAGGCCGCCAGTCCGGCAGCGACTACTGCTCCTGTTACGATATTGACGGCTGCGACAAGAACTACGGCACTGCTCAACTGAGCATGCCGGCCAAGAGCCCGGGCTCGAAGCAACTCGGTGCGGCGAAGCTCCTCCTCCAGTCGCGTGTAGCGGATGGCCAGCAGGATGCTCATCAAGGCGAAAGGCATTGCCGCCCAGATGAAGAGCATATGCCCCAGCATGATGCCGAACGTATAGTTCCACGGCTGGTAGTTGTTGCCGACCATCGCGGTCACCGCGGGCAGGCCGAAGAGGTCTCCAGCGTTCTGTCGGTTTTCGCGGGTGGGATAATTGTGACCGAGGGACGCCAGCACGAGGACGGGCCAGAGCGCCAACCCCACAATCCAGAGAATCAATCTGCCGCGGTCACGGCTCGCTTGAAATTTGAGCAACGTCAGCGTGCCGACCCAGGCTTCCATGACGGGCGCGTCGTTCTCGGCGAAAGAGGTCCGGGCGGCAGTCGCAGCGGAGATCATCGTGCGTACTCCTGGTGCTCACCGGCGGAATCGATGCTGTAGTGCCGTAGCATGAGTTCTTCGAGCGTCGGTGGGTGACAGCTGATACTGCGAATGCCCAGACGTGTCAACTCTCTCATCACATCGTCGATGTACTCGCCGTCGACGGTGAAACGTATTCCGTCCCCGGTGGTTTCGAAGCCGGAGGTCCCCGGCAGCACAGCGAGACCGTCGGCCGGGCAGGTCGTGCGGACTTCGACCGTGGTGTGGGACAGATGACGCATCTCATCCAGCGTTCCGGTTTCGACGATTCGACCCTGCTTGATGATGCTGATCCGGTCAGCCAACTTCTCGACCTGGGATAGGATGTGGCTGGAAAGTAGCACCGTCCGCCCTTGCTGCTTCATCTCGGTCACCACGTCCTGAAACACGGTTTCCATCAGGGGATCGAGGCCGGACGTCGGTTCGTCCAAGATGAGCAGTTCCACGTCGGCGGCCAGGGCCGCGACGATGGCGACTTTTTGTCGATTGCCCTTCGAGTACGTCCGACACTTCTTCGTAGGGTCCAGGTCGAACCTCTCGATCAGCTCTGCCCGCCGGGATCGAATCCGCTCCGAGGGTTTGCCGCCGAGTCGCCCGAGGAGATCGATCACCTCACCGCCGGTCAGATTGGGCCACAGCTCGACATCGCCCGGAACATAGGCGAGCCGGCGGTGCAAACCCACGGCGTTCAACCAGGGATCCGCGTTCAACAGGCGGACCCTGCCGGAGTCGGCCTTGAGCAGGCCGAGAAGGATCCGGATGGTAGTTGATTTGCCGGCGCCGTTCGGACCCAGAAACCCGTGCACCTGGCCGACGGCCACCTGCAGGTCAACCCCGTCGAGAGCCTGGGTGCGGCCGAACGACTTTCGAAGCTCTGAGATTTCTATGGCGTTGTCCATGTCCTCACCTCGATGAGATCCAGCGGTAGGGTGCCCCTACGGGTCGGCACGACGCTCGGCGGCACCGGCACCTTTGAGGGTCTGATCACTAGACCGTTCATCGGCGCGATCCATGACAAGGCCAGATCCGAGCGGAAAGCGGGCGTCACCGGGCAACGTCGTCGAGTTCCTCGCTGACGCGAAGTCGGGTAGTCGACGCGGAGGGAGGCAACTCACGCGCACCGGAGGATGGGTACACGCGCGGTCTGTTCAGATCCCACGGGGAGCCGCCTTCGCGACGGATCTGCTGGTGCAGAAGGTAAATGTAGCTCAGATCGAGCACCAGAATCGTCGCGAACAACGGGAAGAACAGATACCGCCCTTGAAACTGCACGAAGGCGGTCAGACCAGCGAAAATCGATCCGATGCATTTGAATATTGCAATGTACATCGACTGCCCCACCGAGGACCTTCGCGCCCGCAACATGAAGATAAAAGCGGCGCTCAATGGAATGTTGATAACCGTGCCTGTGTACGCGCCTTCGACGTCGCCAAATTCGTTGGTCGACACCATGACCATGACCGACGCCCACAAGAATATGCCGATCAATGATGATCGGAACCGACCCTTTGACAATGACGGGAAGTCCTTCCAGCCGTATTTGAAGGCCTGGAAGACGATGATCGTGTTGAGCGCCGCCCACGAGAAATTGATGTGTCTCTGAGTAGTTCCCTGATCGAGCACCAGGGCGAGATTGAACTCCCAGGCGAAGTTGACCAGCACCAGAAATGCCGGAATCGCAACATACTTGTCCACGAACCCGCGGTGGATGGCAAGGCCGTAAGCGCTCAGCCAGCCAACAGCGGCCGGACCCATCAATCCCCAGTACAACCACGGCGTATTCGTCGCCTCCGGAAGCGTGGCAGGCGCGATGTGCGACATCTGGATAAGAGCAGGCGGTAGAAAATTGAACGGCAGCATGGAAGTACTCACCTCTCAAGTCCAGTTTCCCGTTCCAGGCATGTTCTCGCTGCCCAATACCCGGGAGCGGAGTTCGTTCCGCCGTACCTTCCATGTCGCCGTCCTCGGCAGCTCGGTCCACGGAATCGTGATCGGCTCAGCCATTTTGGGAAGATCGCGGATGGCCAGCTCCCACCTCGCCGGGTCGATTTCTTCACCGTGGGTGCTGATCACAGGGACGGGCGGTAGGTCGTTCATCGCAAGCACCGTGATGTCCACAGACTCCGGCAGTCGCTCCAGCAGTAAATTCTCCAAGTGGAGACAGCTCATGCCCTGTACGAAGTCGACCTCCCGGTCCATCATGCGGAAGCGCCCGTACGGCATCCGACTGCCGACATCACCGGTGACCCACCAGCCGTTACGAAGCTTCGCCCGATACCGCTCATTTTCGCCGAGATAGGCTAGACACAGCGAGCTCGTCTTAACCAGGACCAACCCTGCCTCACCGCGGCGTTTCGGCTCTCCCGTCAGCGAATCCACCACACGTACGCGCTGGAAGGGGGGGATCCACCCTATGTTCGTCGAGTCCAGCGGGTCCCGCCAGCGGCGAGCCATCCGCCGCGTAAAGATACTGACCGAAACACTCGCGCTCTCGGATTGCCCCAGGCCCGTAGCCCAGATCGGGTATCGGGCGCCGGAAGCCTCGAGAAAGGTTCGTACGGTCCGCGGATGTATGGCGTCGAAGGCGCTGTTGAACCGTTTCACCCGAGCGAACAGCTGCGGTCGCCGGTGTGCGAGAGTTTCCCAAACTTGAAATACGTTGGGCAACGTCTCGAGGGAGGTCGGACGATACCTCTCCAAAATTTCTTCGGCGTTCTCCGGCGACGGATCCGTCATGACGACCGTGGCCTTCGGAGCAAGGGAGAGTTGCGCTGCGGTCCAGGACAGCAGCCTGTTGTGGACGTAGGAGAAGCAGCCCACCACCACATCCGAGCTTCGCGATGTCACAAACGGAATGTGAGTCGATTCGATCCGAAAGGAAATGGACGCCATAGAACTTCGCGACGAGTGCAGCACGAGCTTCGGGACGCCGGTGGTGCCGGAGGTATGCGTCACGATCATCGGCTCATCGAGGGGCCGAAAGCGTGCGGGCGCCACGGGAGCGCCTCTCAATCTCCCGATCGGGATGACCTCGAGCCCTGGCATTGCCGCGGGATCGCCCCCGAGGGCGATGATGCGCGTCTGCGGGGGAACAACCGGCTGGTCCGCAGTGGCGATCCTGGCGATGATGCCCTCACCCAGCACGGCGAGGGTCGGGCGAGCGCGCCCCAGCATAACTCGCAGATTGTGGTCCGAATTCTCTGGCGATAACAAGACCGGCAACGCACCGATCCGAACGGCCGCGGCAGCGATCAGAACCGTGTCGAAATGGTTCTCCTTGACCACGGCTACGGCCTCCCCGTAGCGGAGGCCGGCCGCGCTGAGCCATCCAGAAATCTCTTCGACGATGCCCGCCAGCCCAGCGCCAAAGATTTGCGTGCCGGCCTCGGGAGAGACGTCGAAGGGACGGTCCAGGTAGAGGGTGGTCTGACGATTCCTGTTCGCGTGCCATTCGAAGAGCTGGCCGAGATTCGGCGGGAAGCCGATCCTTCTGCTGATCATTCCGCTACCTGACGCTCTCTTACTCCGATGATCTCGCGCTCGTGTTCGGTCAGAGGCGGATCGATCGGTGGACTGTGGGTGGGACCTCGCATCACGCGGAGGGCCAGCCCGGGCTTCGTGAACGTGCTCAACGGCCTCGACAGCGAGTAAACGTCGATGAGTGCTGATCGCACTCTCGGCTCGACGCACGCGGTACGAATGATTCGGTCCAAATATAGGTTTCGCAGCCTCGCCGCACGCCCGGGCGGGGAACCCTTCGTCGCCGGGTAGCGCATATCCTGGCTGGCCGCGATCTGCCACGCGTCGACCGCGCACCGACTGATGGATCGCTGCAAACCGCGCGTCGAGAACACATCGGGTTCGACTCGGTCGAGGATCTCACGGATCGCAAGCGCTTCACGTGCGGCGACAGACATTCCGTGTCCATAGACCGGATTGAATGTCGCCGAGGCATCTCCGACGACGAGGAAGCCAGCGGGCCAGGCGGAAGAGAGATCGAACCGTCGCCTTCTATTCGTAGTGCTCCGCGACCCTCTGATCGATCCGATCGGTTCGGCGCGTGCGATCGCATCGGCGACGAGGGGATGGCGGACCGCGTGCCTTGCGAAGAACCGGTATCCGTTCTCGTCAGTAGGTGGTTCGCCGCCGCGCGTCCCACCCAAGGTGACCATCCAGTTCCCGTTTTCGATCGGCGTCAACACCGCTCCACGTCCCGGCTGCGTCGATGACGGATCGGCGATAATCGTGATCATCGGAAAACCGGTCTCCGCTCCTGCGGGGGCACGGAACACCCGAGTGGCGTACGCCTGGCCGGAGTCCACGCAGTCGGTTGGTACCGACGGCACACCGAGTGATTCCAGCCAGGCGATCGTTCGAGAACCTCGACCGGTCGCATCGATGACGAGCGCGGCCCGCGCGACCCGTTCCCCGCCCTCGTCGCGAATCCGGACTCCGGACACCCGCTGGGAAGTCCCCACCAAACCCACTGCCTGACAACCAATTTCGAATGAGACGTTCGGCAAATCCTGAACTCGTGCAAGAACAGTGGCATCGATCAGCGGACGACTGCAGGTTATCGCGTGCCGCCGCGCGGGCATTCGCTGTACCCACCCTCGCTGGCTATAGGACACGATATTCGCGTTCATGCCGATCCGGTGCGCGCCCGCACCGACCAGCTGGTCGATCGATCCGGGCACCAAGGCATCCGTGGCCGCGGCGCCGCTCGGCATCAGCATGTGGGTATGCTGCGCCTGCGGCAGACCACGTCGCTCGACGGGAACCGTTGACAGCGAATCCTTTTCGACCACTATGACAGAACTTGCGTGCGGGGCGACCGCCGCGGCCGAGAGGAGGCCACCGATCCCTCCTCCGAGAACTATCACCGAATCCATTGGGCTCATCGAGAACTCCTGACTATCGCTTGCGGTAGGCGACCGCGTGTGCCATGGCGGCGAGTTCTTCCCGCCAGCCCGGCTCCAATCGCACGCAGGCGATCGCGTCGTGGCCGAGTTGCATCAACTTGTCGATATGGGACTCGACCTCAGCGCAGATACCAGATTCCATCAGCAACCGATGCAGTTTCTCCGGAGTCGCGGCCGGATCGGTGACCATCTCCCGGACGTCGGGATCTCGCTCGATGGCCAGCGACAGCAACAGGGTCATCTTGTGCTGTGCGAAGTCGAGATGAGCGGGCTTACCGGTGGTTTCGGCGTCGCCGAGGAGGTCGAGGAGGTCGTCACGCAACTGGAAGGCCTCCCCGACAGCTACTCCGAAGGAGCGGAATGCATCCGCCAGGTCCGGCCGACCTGCGAGCAGCGCACCGATGACCAAGGGGCGGTGAATGGTGTAATTGCCCGACTTTACCTGCGCGATCAGCCGGGACAACCGCGCATCGCCGGAGAACCTCGCCGCGGCCAGGACATCGAGGTACTGTCCGATGATCAGCTCGGCGCGCATTTCGACCCAGACATCGGCGACGTTCGGCGCGGCGTCGCTCATGAAGTCGTCGGCATAGATCAGGGCCAGGTTCCCGGACAGGATCCCAACACTCTCACCGAATCGACGCGATTCGCCCCGCCAGTGGTTGAGCCGGTGTTCTGCAGCATGCTTCTCATGGACGGTCGCCGCACCTCGCCGCCACGATGAGTCATCAATGATGTCATCATGGATCAGCGCGAAGGTATGCAGGAACTCCAGCGCGATCGCCGCCGAGATCACTGATTGCAGCCCGGCGTCTCCGCCTGCCGCAAGGTAGCCACTGATGCAGAACTCCGGGCGGATACGTTTGCCGCCTGCCCGAACCAGGTCGATGACCGCATCGATCGGTGCGATGGCGTTCTCGTCGAGTTCGGACCACCGTGCGCGCTCGGCAGCCAGAAAGCTAAGAGCCTGCTCATCGGCGCTATTCATCATCTCTGATTTGGTGTGCCGGAGGGAGCCGCTCGAGTTGGTCATGAATACGGTCACGGTGCCACCTCTATCGGTGTGGGCATGATGACGGGATTGATTCGCGAAGGATCCGACGGCACAGGTATATGCGGGAATCCGCCATCAGGGGAAAAGTAACGCAAAGAGGGAAGCAGCTGCCATTGTGGGCAGCGCTGGTGTCCGTTCAGCATGACAGGACTGGCGAGCGAAATCCATCCGCACCCGCACGTGATTCGCATCACATCAGTCGCATCTTGGATTCGAACACCGCCTCTGTCATGCTGGACGTACACCAGCGCTGCCCAAATGCAGATGCTTTCTTCATTCTTTCCCTGCTTCGATTGCCGCGATCGTCGAAGTATCGAAATCGAATCCGCAGAGGTGACCCCGTGTCCGTGTGTGCGAGAGGCCCGCATGTTTCATTGCGGCATACCAGAAATATGATGATGAGTCGCGTCGAGCGTCTCTCTGAAAATATTCTTACTCAGGAGCGAATGCGCTGGTCGGCGCTGGATGAGCATGCCGCAATGCCGATCGAGACGATTTTCGATCTCTTCCAGGCGGGCGGAAAACGGGTACGCCCCATGTTATGCATCAGCGGCTATCTGGCTGCCAAAGGTGATCCGGATCGAAGTCCGATCATCTCGGCTGCCGCAGCGCTCGAGTTTCTACACACCTGCGCATTGATCCACGACGACATCATGGACGGATCGTCTCTACGGCGCGGTGCCGCGACGGTCCACCAGAAATATGCCGCCGAGCACCAAGCAAACCGTTGGCAAGGAGAGGCACGTCGATTCGGTGAAAGCGTCGCAATACTCGCAGGGGATCTGGCCCTGATATACGCTGACAATCTCATGTCCGCGGCCATGCCGGCTGTATCGGAAGCATGGAGTGAACTGCGTGCGGAATTGGTGGTCGGCGAACATCTAGATCTATTGGCCGCCGCGCGTTTCGCGGCCGATTCTGAGCTGTCGAGACTTATCGCGCAGATCAAGTCGGGCAACTACAGCATTTGTCGCCCGCTGGTCATCGGTGTGCTCCTCGCTGGAAGGCCGGACCTGATCGAGGCGTTTCGCTCGTTCGGCGTTGCTGTCGGAGAGGCGTATCAGCTGCGCGACGACCTGCTGGACGTCCTGGGCAACGCCGAGATCACCGGCAAGCCCGCCCACCTCGATTTTGAAGGACACAAGATGACGCTTCTGCTGTCGCTCGCGATGGAAAGAAGCTCTGCCGTGCGCGAGCTGCTCACCGACCCAGGCGCTACCCCGGATCTGCTATATCGCACCCTGTGCGACACCGGGATTTGCGCCGAGGTCGAGTCCCATATCCACGGACTGGTGGCTGAAGCACAGGAGGCCCTCGACGGGGTCGAATTGGAGCCCGGCTGGCGGGATGAGCTGATCTCTATAGCTCGCGCGGCGGCGGTACGTGACAAGTAGTTCGGGAGCGCGCCCAGATGTCAGAAGTATCAAGCGCCACTTTCGGATCGAATATCCGGAGGCAGAGCGTCAGAGATAAACTCACCGGGTTTCTCCGGTTATCGAAGATCGCCGTCTTTCAGCACTATTTCGGATGGATCCTGGCGTGGCTGTCCCTGGATCCGATAGTGGCTCGTCGACCCACAGTAGTTCTGGCCATGATGTGGTTTCTGGTAGGTTCGATTGCCATAGTCGCAACAACCTGCGCGATCGACGACATCGTTGGATTTCGCAATGGTAGTGATGCTATCAATTATCGAGCCGAAGAAACGCGGCGAGATATTCGACGAAAGCCATTGTTGAGTGGCACCGTCTCCGAGCGACAGGCTATCATATTTGTAATCTGCGCAGCTGCGATCGCAATCTTCGCGGGGGTGATAGCATTTTGGTCACTGGGCTGGCAGTCACCGAACTTCGCCTATTTGATGTATCTGGCCGGATTCATTCTGAGCATTCAGTACTCGGCCGGATTACGCATGAGCTACCATCTGGGCGGAGCGGAGATGCTTCTGTTCGGCGCGACGGCATGTGGGCTTTACGCACCATTTCTGGCGGTCGCAGGCCATTGGACACGGTCGGTCGCCGCGGAAGGAGTGCTGCTCGGATTGTGGATGCTCATGGTTAGCAGCTACTCGAATGTCAATGACATTGTGGGAGACCGCATGGTCGGCCGCAAAACGCTGGCAACAGTGTCGAATTCGGCATCACTGGCGGCGGTACTATCACTTCTGGTGACCGGGTCGATCGCAGCGACGGTGTGGCTGGTGGTCGGTGCCGGATTTCCATGGTGGACATTCCTGACCATGGTTCCGCCTACCTTTCTCCACGTACGGCAGCTTCATCTCGGTCCGGTACGCAAGCAGTGGCTGGACGCTCGCCGAATGGGCATGTATGCGTACAATCTCGGATTCCTGGGGATCGCAATTCCCGCCACATATCTGTTCGCGGCGACCTAAGCGTCGCCAAGTGATATCAACCTACGAAATCGAGGTTGCCCAATGATAGATGGAAAACGTCGCCGTATGCGTCGCTTGTTAGGCGAAGACGGAAAGACTCTATTGATTGCCGTCGATCACTCGGTGACGACGGGTACCGTCGGCGGTCTATCCAATATGGGCGCGGTGCTGCGCTCGGTTGTGCGCGGTGGCGCGGACGGGGTGGTGATGCATCGCGGCTCGGCGGTCTGGGATATGCCCGTGCAGCGTGACACCGCGTTGATCGTCCACCTTTCGGGTAGCACAGCTCTCAGTGCTCAACCCGAACTGAAAACGCGCGTATGCGAACCGAATTTGGCCATGGCCATCGGAGCCGACGCCGTGTCGGTTCATATCACACTGGGAGCCGGCTCGGCTGAAGATCGCGCCACATTGGCCGACCTTGCGAGTGTCGTCGCGTCGTGCGATTCCCTGGGTTTGCCGCTGTTGGCGATGACCTACGTACTACCGTCCGATCGGCCGCCCGGTCCGGCTGTGATCCACGCGGCGCGCGCGGTGGCGGAACTAGGTGCCGACATTGTCAAGACTATCCATCCCGGTAACGAGTATCTCGCCGGTCTTGCCTCCGACGTGGGTGTCCCGGTGGTAATCGCCGGCGGCGAGGCGATCGGAACCTGGGAAGAATTCATCGCTTCGGCCAAGAACGCGATGGGTGTCGGCCTGGCCGGTCTGTGTGTGGGAAGACGGGTCTTCGGCAGCGCGGATCCGGCAACGGCCACCACACAACTGAAAGTTGTCATACACGGCGAAGCGCGGAAGGAAACGCATGACAACCGAGCTCTGGGCTGATGTCAGTACTCTGCCCCCGACCGAAACCCCTGCCGCGCTCGCATATGTGCGAAACTCCGACATTGCGACGCTGGTTCTGCGGCCTGCCCAGCTTACCGATTGGGAAGCAGTGCAGCGTATTCGGATTGCTTGCGTCGGTGATGCCCCCGCTCTGGCGGGATTGGACGATCGGAGGGTGGGCTTGTTGGTAGCCGAATCGCCAGCCGAACTGGAGGCGGTACGTGCCACAGCGGGTGAATTGCCGGTGGGTGTCAGGTGCGTGATCGACGACGCCGACAGCATGAACGTCGCGGTATCGATCATCGGATCGGTCGACGTCCTGATCGCCGCGTTCACCGACACCACGAACATCCCGCTCGAACTGCTGCTCGCCGAGGCGCAAACCACCCGGACGAAGGTTTTCAAGGAACTCTTGTCCGGCGCGGAGGCAGGCAGTGTCGCAGGCGTATTGGAGAGCGGCCCTGCGGGTTTGGTGGTGAATGCCCGGCATTTGCCCGACCTGGAACGCGTAGCCGGTGTGTTGCGTACCCGCCGAGACGTAAACCAGCAACTTGTGCCGTTCGAGGTCGTACGGGCCGAGCCGACAGGTATGGGATACCGCGGTTGCATCGACACTACGACACTTTTCGGCGAAGACGAAGGCATGATCGTCGGCTCGACCTCAGCGGGCGGTCTGCTGGTGTGCGCGGAGGTTCACTATCTGCCTTATATGAATCTACGTCCGTTCCGGGTGAATGCGGGAGCGGTGCACTCTTATGTGTTCGGCGCCGAACGAACCTCCTACATCACGGATTTGGCTGCGGGAGAACGCAGCTGCGCGGTGTCGGCCAGCGGGCGATTTCGCGAGGTGTCGGTGGGTCGGGTGAAGGTGGAGTTGCGGCCATTGCGGTTGCTCGTGGCCCGAAACGGTGATGTCAGTGTGAACGTGTTTCTACAGGACGACTGGCACGTCCGGGTGATGAGCGCGGAGGGTAAGCCACTGAATTTGACCGATGTGCGGCCGGGTACGGAGTTGCTGGGGCGAGCGGTCGAGCCGGGCAGGCATGTGGGTATCAAAGTTGCCGAACAGATCAGTGAGTTCTGATTCCGACGGGAGTCATGCAATGACGACGCGCGAAGTGGGTATAGGTCGCGCCCATGCCAAGTCGATCTTGTTCGGTGAGCATGCCGTGGTGTACGGAGCACCGGCAATCGCGATACCGATTCCACAGCTGTCGGTCATGGTGCAAGCGCGACACTCCACCTCATCCACTACGTGTATTCGCCTGACAAATACCGCAAGCGGCAACTCCGATCACACTGTCGTGGAACGAAGCGGTCGACCGGAAGCGAGCGATTCTCGACTCAACGGCCTAGCCGAGTCGTTCTTTCTCGCCACCGAAACGCCGAGGTCCGATGTCGATGTGACAGTCGACTGTGGAATCCCGCTGGGACGCGGGCTTGGTTCGAGTGCTGCGTGCGCCCGTGCCGTGGTCCTCGCGTTAAGCGATCTGTTCGACCGACCTATCGATACACGCCTGGCCTTCGACCTGGTCCAAACCGCCGAACGCGTGGCCCACGGATCACCCAGCGGAGTCGACACCGTAGCCACCGGCTCCCCCGTCCCGATCTGGTTCCAAAGCGGCACCGCCAAAGAACTGTCCGTCGGCTCCGACGGAGTCTTAGTGATCGCCGACACCGGCATATTCGGCTCGACGAAGGACGCGTTCGAGGTCTCCCGGGACCTGTTCGAGTCCGACCCTGCGTCGAAGACCCGGTTCCTGCGGCACTCCACACGACTCACGACAGCCGCTGTGGAGGATCTGGCAGAAGGGCAAATCAATGAACTTGGCCAGCGAATGAGCGAGAATCATGAATTGTTGCGCGGACTCGGGGTTAGCACCGTCGAAATAGATCGCCTGGTCCATGCGGCTCTGCGTGCTGGTTGTCTTGGTGCCAAACTCAGCGGTGGCGGCCTCGGTGGATGTGTGATCGCAGTCGTCGACGGTCGTCAACCCGTGGAAGCGGTCACCTCAGCATTACGCAGCGCCGGAGCGAAGGCGACATGGGAGATCGCACTCGGAAGTCGGGCGAACTGACATGCATGATGCCACGTCACGGACAACACGAACCAACTTGGACGGTTCGCCTGTGGGTGCCGTCGCGCACCCGAATATCGCGCTGATCAAGTACTGGGGCAAGCGGGACGAACAATTAGTCCTGCCCTACTCCGATAGTCTGTCGATGACGCTGGACATTTATCCGACCACGACCTTTGTGCGCCCGAACGGCGGCAGATGCGACCAGGTCATACTCAACGATGCACCCGCGACCGGCGAAACGGTGGCGCGTATTCGGCGATTCCTTGATCTAGTTCGCGCGCGTGCGGGTCGAACTGAGTATTTGACGGTGGACACCAGGAACACGGTCCCGACCGGCGCCGGTCTGGCCTCCTCTGCCAGCGGGTTCGCTGCCCTCACGGTAGCGGCAGCGCGGCTGTACGGGCTGGATCTCGATTCCGTCGCATTGTCGGCCCTGGCACGGCGTGGCTCAGGTTCAGCGAGCCGATCGATGTTCGATGGCTACTCCATCTGGCACGCCGGCCGGGGGAACGGTGAAGAAGGCGATCGCAGTTCCTACGCGGAGCGGATCAACGGCGACGCCCTCCATCTCGCCCTGGTTGTGGCGGTCGTCGAGACAGCCGCGAAGAAGATCCCGAGCCGCGATGCGATGCGCCGGACCGTTCAGACCTCACCCCTGTACCGAGCATGGGTCGAGTCCAGCGCGAAGGATCTCCACACGATGCGCGCGGCGATCAGCCGCGGCGACGTCGAGACAGTCGGCGAGATCGCCGAGGGTAACGCTCTCGGCGTGCACGCCACAATGCTTGCCGCGCGGCCGGCCGTGCGGTACATATCTCAGGCTTCGCTGACAATCCTCGACTGCGTGGCCGAACTGCGCGAGTCAGGTGTCGGTGCCTACGCGACCATGGATGCCGGACCGAATGTGAAGATCATATGTCGACACTCGGCCGCCGACTCCATTGCCGCTGCGATCGAATTACTCGGCGTTACTCGATCGGTTCTCGTTGCACGGCCTGGGCCAGGTGCTCGGCTGCTCGATGACGAACAGTGACATCCGGCGGCGTCACCCGTATTTATCAAGATCAGAAGGGCAGGTTCTTGCGTGGAAGAAAACACCGCGACAGCCGGAATACCGATGAAATGGGTCGGTCCGATTCGAATCTCAGGAAATGTCACCGAAACTGAGACATCCGTGCCCCTAGCGACCTTCGAAACACCTCTGTGGCCCTCGGTGCAACGAGGCGCGAAGGTTTCCATGTTGATCGAACACGGTATCACGGCCACACTCGTCGATGACCGTATGACCCGGTCGGTCCTGTTCGAGGCCGAGGATGCCCCGACTGCGCATGCTGCGATCCGGCGCTTGGATGCGGAGTTGGAAGAGCTACGAGACGTCGCTGGCGCGACGAGTCGCTTCATCGAGTTGATTGAAATGCGGCACGAAATCGTTGGCAATCTGCTGTTCCTTCGGTTCGAATTTACCACTGGGGACGCGTCCGGGCACAACATGGTGACCCTGGCCGCCGACGTTCTGATGAATCACATCATGCGAATGATCCCTGGAATCTCCTACGGCTCGATCTCCGGTAACTATTGCACGGACAAAAAGGCGTCGGCCGTCAATGGAATTCTGGGTCGCGGCAAGAAGATCATCGCCGAGCTGCTCGTGCCACAGGACGTCATAAGCGATGTGCTACACACTTCCGCGCGGCGGATCGCGGATTTGAACCTGCGGAAGAACCTGGTTGGCAGCATCGCTGCTGGCGGAATCCGTACCGCGAACGCCCATTACGCGAATATGTTGCTAGGGTTCTACCTTGCCACCGGGCAGGACGCAGCTAATATTGTTGAAGGTTCCCAGGGGATCACCCTCGCCGAAGACCGCGACGGCATGCTGTATTTCTCGTGCACTCTGCCCAATCTCATCGTGGGCAGCGTCGGCAACGGTAAGGGATTGGACTTCGTCGAACGGAATCTGGACCGGCTCGGCTGCCATGGTCTACCTCGAGCGGGGGACGGTGCTCGTCGCTTAGCGGCTATCGCCGCGGCGACGGTTCTGTGCGGTGAGCTGTCGATCATGGCGGCACTGACAAATCCGGGCGAGCTGATGCGAGCTCACGTCCGACTGGAACGCGGGTCGGTATCCGCACACTGATGGAGTGGAAATGAATGAGAATTTTTCGGTGGGGATACATGACCTTTCCTTCTCGACCTCTCACTACGTCCTGAAGCACACCGAATTTGCACGGAAGTTCGACATAGACATCAACAAGTACCACATCGGCATCGGCCAGGAAGCGATGAGCGTGCCCGCGGCCGACGAAGATATCGTGACTATGGCTGCCGCAGCGGCACAGCCGATCGTCGAGCGGCACGGCGCTGCCGGCATTCGTACCATATTGTTGGCCACCGAAACCGCCGTCGACCAATCGAAGGCGGCCGGCGTCTATGTTCATTCGCTGCTGGGGTTACCCTCCTCGGCGCGTGTCGTCGAGCTGAAGCAGGCCTGCTACAGCGCCACGGCGGCACTGCAATTCGCGGCCGCACTCGTCGCCCGGGATCCAGCACAGCGAGCCCTGGTCATCGCGGCAGACATCGCCCGATACGACGTCGGTTCGGCCGCCGAGGCGACGCAAGGAGCGGCGGCTGCGGCTATGCTGGTCACCTCCGATCCCGCGATCCTCCGCCTGGAGCCCTCGTCAGGTGTATTCGCTGCGGACATCATGGACTTCTGGCGGCCCAACTACCGATCAACCGGCGTCGTCGATGGAAAGGCATCTATCACCGCGTATCTGCAAGCGTTGGAAGGTAGTTGGAAGGACTACGACGAACAGGGGGGACGGCCGATCGACGAATTCGCCGCCTTCCTTTATCACCAACCGTTCACAAGGATGGCTTTCAAGGCGCACCAGCATCTGGCTCACATCGCCGACCTGGAGCCGTCCGACGAGATCCTCGACGCCGTCCGCAGCAGCACGGTCTACAACCGTGTGATCGGCAACAGCTACACCGCGTCGCTGTATCTCGGTCTGGCATCGCTGCTCGACCACGGCGGTGACCTCGCCGGTCAGCCCATCGCGTTGTTCAGTTACGGTTCCGGCAGTGTCGCAGAATTCTTTACTGCGACGGTGACTCCCGGCTACCGCCATCACCTGCGGACCGCCGCGAACCGATCGGTGATCGAGCGACGCACGCCGATCGACTATCCGAGTTACCTGGAACTGCATGAGCGGACGATTCCCACCGACGGTGGCGACCATGTGATACGCGCAGACGGTTCCGGCCCCTTCCGGCTAGCGGCGCTCTCCGGGCACAAGCGGATCTATCAGGCGCGCACGAAGGAGATGTGTAGCCGTGCTGGAAGATAAGAACAGAGTCGACCCATCAGAATCTGGCGCCATCGGAATCCTGGGGACCGGCTCCTATGTTCCCGACCGAGTGGTATCGAACGAGGTCGTGGGCGCCCCCGCCGGGGTCGACGACGCCTGGATCCAGAAGAAGACGAAAATTCGGGAACGGCGTTGGGCCGCACCTGATCAGGCCACCTCCGACCTTGCCACGGCAGCCGCACGGATGGCTCTCGAGGCCGCAGGCGTCTCGGCCAGCGAGTTGACCACCATCGTGCTGGCAACATCGACTCCAGATCGCCCTCAGCCACCGACCGCCGCATACGTACAAAACACGCTGGGAGCGGATTGTGCCGCCTTCGATATCAACGCCGTCTGCAGCGGTTTCGTGTTCGCGTTGGAGATCGCGCGCTCACTGATCCGTGCGTCGGGCGGATACGTATTGGCGATAGGGGCCGAAGTCTACTCGCGCATCCTCGATCCGTACGATCGCAAGACCGTTGTCCTGCTGGGAGACGGCGCGGGCGCCGCAGTCATCGGTCCGGTCTCAGGCACCCGCGGCTTTCACGATTGCCGACTGTATACCTTCGGACACATGTCGGAACTGATCTCGGTCCGCGCGGGCGGCAGTCGCCAACCGTACACGCCGGACACTTATCACCAAGGGCTGCACCACTTCACGATGGACGGACGAAGCGTTCGCGAATTCGTCATGGAAAATGTTCCCGACCTGGTAAAAGCGGTGCTCTACAAAAACAATGTCCTGCCAAGCGAAATCGATCATGTCATACCGCACCAGGCGAACGGAAGGATGCTGGACGAGATCATCCCGAAGTTCGGTATGCACCGCGCTCGAGTGCACACCAGCGTCGCCGAGTTCGGAAATACCGGTGGCGCTTCGATTCCGATCACCTTGGACCAAGCTGCGCGCTCCGGGGCACTGCATCGGGGCGAGAAGGTCCTGCTCGTCGGCTTCGGCGGGGGTATGTCCGCCGGAGTCGGCCTTATCGAGTGGTCTAGGTGATAGGGCAGGGCGATGGAGTCGTCAGCACCATTGGCGTCTCCCAGGAAACACACAGATTCCGAAGAACATGAGCCGTTCGGCACTCTGAAAATTGCGCGTATCTTCCCTCTCCAGCACTACCCGAACCCCGACGCGCAGCCCTGACCGCATCCGACTCCACGGCACTCCTTCTCCACGAGAACTAGGGCGTGTCCTGTAAGTGGTTGTGTGGGTTTGGGTGAGTCGATGTGCTGGTTGTGTTAACGGTGTGGGGTGGTTGGTCGAGGTGAAGTGACG
>NZ_JBSFPI010000036.1:0-47489 GCF_053588115.1 Nocardia sp. NPDC003482 | reverse complement strand
CCTCGGCGCCCGCGGTGCGCTGGCAGCATCCGTGGCTCGCGGCGGGGGTGCTCGTGTCCTGGGCCGGATGGGCGGGGTGGACGGTGGCTCCGGCGCATTGCCCGTTCCCGGACCCCATGGTCACGACTGTGCGCGGAAAGGAGGTGTGATGGCTGGCAGGCTTCCCAAGCCGGTCGGCACGTTCGGCAAGCCCCGCGAGCCGAAACGACAGCGAAACGGTAAGTGGCGCACCACGGTCTACTACTACGGCGCGGGCGGCCGCCGCCAGATCGAACGCTACGGCGCCAGCCCCGACGACGCCCGCAACCGGCTCGCCGAAGCCATGCGCGACCACCGCGAACAACTCGGCGCCGTCCGCATCACCGCCACCACCAAACTGATCGATCTCGCCGCCGAACTGCTCGCCGAACTCCGCGCCGACCCCGCCTACACCGAAGGCAACATCGAGGACTACCGGCGCGAAATCTATGTCTCCCGCGACTCACGCGCCGACCCGAAAACCGTCAAAATCGAGAACTCCCTCGGCAATCTTCAGGTCTGGCAGGCCACCGCCGGTGAGCTCGACCGCCACCTGCGCCGCCTGACCGCCCTGGGCCTGCGACGGAAAGCCAAGCAGCACAAGATAATCCTGCGCGCGATGATGCAGATCGCCGTGCGGCACGGCGCGATCGACACCAACCCCATCGACGGAGTCGCCCCGTTCACCCGCCGCCGCAAACCTGCCCGCGGAAAGGCCGGCGACCACCACGCGCTGCCCGCCTTCCGCGCCCAGATCCGCGCCTGAGCCCGCGGTGAAGCCATCCCCGGCACCCCCGCCTACCGATCCGGACCCCGCCGCGACTGGACCATGGTGTGGGTCGTCGACGTCATCACCGGCACCGGCATCCGCCCCCACGAGGTGTTCGCCCTGCCGATCGACGACATCCACCTCGACGCCACCGACCCCTACCTCGACATCACCGGCACCCTCGTCGAAGTCCGAGGACCCGGCCGCGGCCGCTGGATACGCCAACCGTTCCCGAAAACCGACCGCAGCTGGCGCCGGATCCTGCTCCCACCCCACACCGTCGAAGCCATCCGCGAAGCCCTCGCCGAACTCGCCGCCTCCGGCCACCCCAACCCCCACCGGCTGCTGTTCCCCTCCCGCACCGGCACTCCCCGCAACCCCAACAACTTCGGCCGCATCTGGCGCGCCGCGCGCGGCAGCGAGTTCGCCTGGGTCACCCCCCCCCCCCGCACCTTCCGCCGCGGCGCGGGCACCGCCATCGACCACGTCCACAGCGACACCGAACGCGCGGCCCGCCAACTCGGCAACACCCCCGACGTCGCCCGCATCCACTACATCGACGCCCCCGAACTCGTCCCCGACCACCGCGACATCCTCGAACGCTGGGCACGCGGCGAACCCCCACCAAAAGTATGAGATTTCGGTGAGACCACCTCGAATCCCACCCACACCCCCGAAAAGAAAAACCCCTTCCGACCTGGCCGGAAGGGGAAAATCTGGTCGGGCTGACAGGATTTGAACCTGCGACCCCTTGACCCCCAGTCAAGTGCGCTACCAAGCTGCGCCACAGCCCGTTGCCCCCGCTCAGCGGGTGCTCGATGAGCCTACCCACCACCCCCGCTCACCACCAAATCGCCTGGCCGTAACAGCTCAGAGTCGCCGGACCTGGGCGACCGCGCGGACGTCGGAGGACACCGTGAACCAGAGGGTGAGTGCGTCGGCGGAGGACGAGGATCGGAGGTGCAGGGGTTCGCCGAAGCGGATCGGCTTGTTGTACTCCAGCACGTAGCGGTGCGGGCCGGCCGTGAGATCTCTTGCGGGAGAGGCGAATTCGTGGACGCCGTGCCAGTAGGCCGTGTTCGTCATGTGCGAGAAGTGATCGATGTCCGTGCGGCGCAACGGAAACGGGACGCCGGGCGAGTCCGGGGCGGGGTCGGTCAGCCATTGCTTCCAGCGCAATCGCTGGTCCACCGCCGTCGTGGCCATCAGCTCCGAGAACCGGTCCGATACCCGGGACGGGCTCATCGTCTCCTTGTTCATGTGAATCCAGAATCCCTCGCTCTCGATCAGGCCGCCGTTGTCGGCGTCGATCCGGACCCGCATGGCGAGCCAGCGCGAGGACATGGCGCCGCACCAGCGTCGGATGCGCAATGTGGCGGGCCATTCGACGGGGCGGACGACGTCGATCACGGTGCGGCGCACGATCCAGTGCGGGTGGGTGTCCATGGCGCCGGTGTGGACGAGGTGGTCGACGCCCGCCTCCTGGAGGTGGCGGGCGATGCCGTCGATGCGCAGGTATTGATGTTCGTCCATGTCGACGGTGCCGAACCTGCGTTCGACGTCGAAGATGTGCCCGGACTCGGGGAGGGGCGTGAGGGGGTGGGTCGCCGGATCGAGCGTCGGCGGGCTCGCGAGCTGCGTCATGCACGTCCTCCGGAAGACTCGGGAAGTTCGTGGATCGCGATCGAGCCTAGTCCACCCGAGCGCGGCGCCCGCGGTGCGCGACCGCGGGCGCCGGGGAAACTAGCGCACGACCTCGAACTGGTCGCCCGGTTCGATGTAGTCGTAGAACGCCTTCGCGCCCTCGGGGACCATGCGGATGCAGCCGTGGGACTGCTCGTCGACCGGGCCGATGTGGGTGGCGATATCGCCGTTGAAGAAGATGGCCCAGCGCATTTCCGCGTTGTGCATCGTGCTCCAGTGGTACTCCTTCTTGAACGCCGCCTTGAACACGCCCGGCGGCGTCTCGTACCCGGCACGGCCGTGCGAAATGGGGGTCGGCCCGTACACGACCCGGCCGTGGTCCATGAGCCAGCCCTCGTTGGTCGACAGCTGCAGGCACGCGCGCGTCTCCGGGGAGGTGCACGGCGCCTGGATCGGGGCCGGTTGGACCAGCGCGCCGGCGCCGGGGACGTCGGGCCCGCCGGGCCACAGCGGGTCGGCCTGGGCGGGCGCGGCGACCGTCACGGCGGCCAGGCCGCCGAGCATGACATGCCCGAGCAAACGCATCGTTCTCATCGAGACCTCTCTATCCCGTAGGAAACTGCTGACGAACTGGGCGTGAATCGTGATCATTGTGTCTCGTGCCCGTCCCGGCCACCGGCATTTTCGCGACAGCGAGGCGTGACGTGCCGTATCGACTCCGCGCCCGGCAAGCGGAGCCCTCTCCTCCGTGCCAGACTGTCGTGGGTTTTCGACACGGTAGAGGTGGGCACAGTTCGATGACGGCAACGGTTTCGCAAGCGGCACAGCGTGTTTCGGCGTCCCAGGCGCGACTGAAGGCGACCGAGGCGGTGGCGATGCCGTTCATGGTGTCCGCCCCGATCCAGACGGCGTGGTGGCTGCGCGGGCCGCTGGACCGGGAGCGGCTCGCGGCATTGCGGCAGGGACTGATCGACGGACCGCTGACCCGGCGGCTGGTGGCGGCGCGGGTGCCGGGCGCCCGCCCGTACTGGTCGCGCAGCGGCCACGACTACCCGATCGCCGTCGAGTCCGCGCCGCGGCCCGCCGCCGACGCGGTGCGCTGGCTCGAGGAGCGGGCCGCGGTCGCGCTGGATCTGGCCTCGGGCCGCGGCTGGGACTTGTCGGCGACCGAACTCGACAACGGGGAATCGCTTGTGTCGCTGCTGGTTTCGCACGCCATCACCGACGGCCAGGGCCTCTTCACGGCGATCGATCTCGCCGCGCGCGGCGACGCCTCGCAGACCGCGCCCGAGGCAACCACGCCGGGACTCGCCCGCGAACTCGCCGACGCCGCGAAATACGCAGCCCTGCTGCTGCCCGGCGGGGCGCTGCTGCGGCGCACGGCCCGGCGCGCGGCCCGCAACACCGACGGCGGACCGCTGGCGGCCCGGCTGCCCGCGATCGTGGCGCTCGACGGCGCAAAGCTGCGCACGAGCGCGCAGGAGTACGGCGGCACCGCGACCGGCCTGGTCACCACCGTCGTCACCAACCTCGCGCACGCCTTGCGCGGGCGGCCTACGGGAGAGCTACGGGTGGCGTCCTGGGTGAGCAGCCGCGCGGGCGCGGAGGTCGGGACCGGCAATATGGTCGACCTGGCCGAGTTCACCCTGCCGCTCGCGGCGGGCGCCCGCTACACCGATCTCGCCGAGGTCCGTACCCGCAGCAAGGCCGCCTACACGAAGGCCGGGCCGCCGAACGTGCTCGCGGTGGGTCCGGACGCGATCGTGTCCAATATCGGCCCGATGCCCGAGGCGATGCCCGGCGCTCTCGGCCCGGCCCGCGCGTTCGCGACCCGCGCCTGGATCCCCTCGACCGCCCTGCTGCACAAGCCCTACAACCACAGCGTGCGGGTCTTCGTCCAGACCACCCCCGACACGACCTACCTCACCTTCCAGCCCCCGCTGCCCGCCACCACACCCCTCGCGCCGCTGGTCGTCGAGGAGTTCGAACAGTGGGGGCTGACACCCGAATTCGTCTGGTAGTCAAGACTTTTCGACCAGCAGCGGGGCGGGCAGCGCCGGGGTGCGGGTGACCGTCGCGCCCGCCTGGGCGGCGAGGCGGGCGAACACGACCGCGTCGTGCACCGCGGCCCCGCCCGGATCGTTGTTGAAGTAGACGAACACGTCGTGCCGGTCGTCCCATTCCGCGGCGAGCCGCTCGACCCACGTCGCCAGCACCTGTTTCCGATATCGCGGCGGATGCTGTTCGCGCCCCGAGTGCAGCCGCAGATACCCCCACTCGGCGGTCCGCCACAGCGGCGCGACCGGTTTCGCGCGCACATCGGCCCAGCACAGCGTGGCCCGCCGCCGCTCGAGCACCTCCCGCACGGCGGGCGTCCACCAGGATTCGTGCCGCGGCTCGACGGCCACCCGCACCGCGCTCGGGAAACACGCCAGGCACTCGTCGAGCAGCCCCGCGTCGACCTGCAAGGTCGGCGGCAGCTGCAACAGCACCGGCCCGAGCCGATCCCCCAGTCCCGCGGCATGATCCAGCAACCGCCGCACCGGCTCCTGCGGCTCCCGCAACCGCTTGATGTGCGTCAGGAACCGGCTCGCCTTCACCGCGACCACGAAATCCCCCGGCGTCCGCTCCCGCCACGCCGCGAACACCTCCCGACTCGGCAGCCGATAGAACGCGTTATTGCTCTCCACCGTCGCGAACCCGGCCGCGTACTGCTCGAGCCACAGCCGCTGCGGCAGCCCCGCCGGATACAGCACATCCCGCCAGTCCCGGTACTGCCACCCGGAGGTGCCCACGAACAAGGTCACCCCTCCATGGAAGCACCCCGTCGAAGAGCATGCCGGGGTACAAGGAAAGCTCGGCGCGCCGGGGTACAAGGAAAACTCGGCGCGCCGCGGTAGAGGGAAAGCTCGGCGTGCCGGGGTCAGGAAAACTCGGCGCGCCGCGGTCCCTACTCCCGCCCCTCCACCACGAACCGCATCCCCTTCGGGAAATACGTCATCCCCGCCTCCGGCGTGACCACCGCCCCCGGCGCCACCCGAATCCGCCACCGCCGCAACACCTCCGACAGCACCACGGTGATCTCCGTGACCGCGAAGGTGTCGCCGATGCATTTGCGCGGACCGGCCCCGAAGGGCAGCGCGGCCTGGCGCAGGGAGTTGCCGACCCGCTCCCAGCGATCGGGATCGAAGGCGTCCGGATCGTCGATGAGGTCAGGGTCGTGACCGGTGAGGTACGGGCTCAGCAGGACCGAGGAGCCCTCGGGGATGAGGTGCCCGCCCAGCGTGACGTCCTCGACGGCGCGGCGTGTGATCAACCAGATGGGCGGGCTGTGCCGCAGGGCCTCGTCGATGACACGGGTCGTGTACGGGAGCCGCACCAGATCCGCGGGCTCGATCGGCCGCTCCCCCAGCACCTCCCGTAGCTCACCCACCACCCGCTCCGCCACCTCGGGATGCTCGCTCAGCCGGACGAACAACCACGTCAGCCCCGTCGCGGTCGTCTCGGTCCCCGCCAGCAGAAACGTCACGATCTGATCGTGAATCACGCTGTCGGACAAGGCGTTCGAGCCCTCCCGCGCCGCCAGCATCATGCTCAACAGGTCACCCCGCCGAGTGTCGTCGCGCCGATAGTCCGCGATCACCCGATCGACCAACGGATGCAGCCGCGCGACCAGTTCCCGCCACTCCCGATTGCGCCGCAGCGGAAGGCGATTCAGCACCGGCAGCGGGCTCATCGCCCGCCGGTAGGACAGCTCCAGCATGCGCGGCAACCGCTGCTGCACCTCGGCGGCCAACTCGTCGGCGACGGGTGCGGAGGTGATGGCCCGCGCGACGACGCCGAGCGTGATGGCCGTCATCGCGATGCGCGCGTCGAGGATCTGCCCGGCGCGCCACGACCGCGTGTGCTCGGTGACCTGCTCGCGCATGATCGTCAGGTACTCCGCGAGCCGCTCCCGATGGAACGCCGGTTGCAGCAACAGCCGATGCAGCCGATGCGTTTCGCCGTCGGAGCTGAGCAGCCCCCGACCGAAGACGTCGCGGAAATGCTCCACCGCCACGCCCTTGTCGAACGACCGGTACTTGGCGACGAACAGCTCGTGCGCCACCGCGGTCGAGGTGATCACATACGCCCGCTGCGGCCCGATCCGGATCCGCACCACATCGCCCACCGCGCGCAGGGATTCGAACCAACCGATCGGATCGTCACGCAGCCGCAGCGCGTGCCCCAACAGCGGCAACCCACCGGGCGCCTCGGGTGAATCCGTTGCGGGCGCGGACATTTCACGATTGTCCCCCGAAAGCCCCGCACCCGCAGCCGTTTCGACTCCGAGCCCCGAACGTCCCGAAACCAACCGAACCCCCCACCCGAAGACAGGCGAGGGGTCCGGCCGACACGAACGAGATCAGCGCACGGTCACATTCAACGAGAACTGCTGCGCCGGAGCCGCACCCTGCTCCCACGGCCGCACCGACACCAACGTCAGCTTCGTCGTACCAGGGGAAGCGGCCGTGAAGGTCCACACCACGGTGCCGGGCGAGCCGGGCATCGGGTTGGCACCGGGACGGAACTGCGGGTCACCCTCCTGCGCCAGCACGTTCTGGTCGACCTCGCGCAGCTGCCACTGGTAGCCGGTGGACGGGTTGTCCGGCAGCGCGACCGCGAGCTCCTGCCCGACGGTCAGCGCCTGGGACTGACCGTCCCCATCGGTGCCGACGAGGATCGGCTCCGAGATCGGCGACGCGAGGGTCGGCACGGGTCCCGCCGCGGCGGCGGTCGTCGCACCGGCGGCCAGGGCGGCGCCGAAGGCGATCATCAGTAGAGGTGTACGCACCACAATCCTTTCAAGAGTTACGGGCGCCCACACCTTACCGGCGTCGCCGTGCCGCGCAGCGGGATTCACGGCTTCCGGGCCACCCCGCCGTACGCGCCGGAGGCTTCGGGCCGCTCGCCGACGTCGCCGGGATTCTCCGGGCGCCACAACGGCAACGGCACCAACCCGGGTTCGATCAGCGGCCAGTCGTGGAAGTAGGCGGCGATCTCGTCCTTGCTCCGCAACACGATCTCGGTCGAGGTGCGCCCCGACAGCTTCTGCGCCTCGAGCACCTCGGCGGGCTGCCCGTCGGAGGTGGCGTGCGTGATCGCCAGATAGCTGCCCGACACCACCCGCTCCTGCAACCGCCGCACGCCCGCGCCCGGATCCGCCTCGTCGGGAACGAAATGCAGGACGCCCAGCAACAAAACAGCGACCGGTCGGTTCAAATCCAGCAACCCCGTCACCGCGGGATCGGCCAGAATCGCCTCGGGCTCGGCCACATCCGCCTGCACCACGATCGCGTTGTCGTTTCCGTCCAGAATCGCCCGACTGTGCGCGACGGCCACCGGATCGATATCCACATACACCACTTTGGATTCCGGGTTGCGCGACTGCGCCACCTCGTGCACATTCCCGACGGTCGGTATGCCCGAACCGAGATCGAGGAACTGATCGATACCCGCGTCCACCAGGAACCGCACGCAGCGCCGCAACAGATCCCGGTTGGCGCGCATGGTCTCGGCCACATCGGGGGTGAACTGCTCGATCTGACGGGCGAGCATCCGATCGATCTCGAAATTGTGCATCCCGCCGACGAAATAGTCGTAAACCCGGGAGGCGCTGGGACGGTCCAGGTCGATGCCCTCCGGCGCCCAACTCGGTCTGGTCATGAGAACCTCTCTGCGCGATTCGCCCGCCCGGAAGGCGAAGCATCGCAATCGTATTCGAGGAACTTTCGAAATGTTTGCCGTTCACACATCCGCGATCATCGGGCTACGATGCATCGTCATGGCGTGGGATGGGTCCGAAATCGACGGCCCGCACGCCGAACTGGCCGAGCGGTGGGCGGCCGCGCTCGGCGGCGGGACACGCGATCACGTGGTTCCGCTCAGCGCGGCCGAGGTGCGACACCTGCTGACGGGGCTGGCCGCCGATCTGCTCGTGGCCGCGGCCACCGGCGGCACCGCCCGGGTGGCCGAGGTCGGCGCGGCACTCGCGGCGGCGCACTTCGTGGGCGACGAGGTGCTCGGCCGCAGCGTCACCGTGCTCAGCGACTGGTTCGCCGAAACCGGTGTGCCCCGGACACATTCGGCCGAACTGCTCGGTTCGTTCGCGGCGGGCTACCTGCGCGCGTTCCGGGCCTGGCTGCTGGCCGAACAGGAGAGCGTGCGCCGCGCCGACATCGCCGCGCGCCGCCTGGTGGAGGATCGGCTGCGCGCCAGCGAGGCCCGGCTGCGAGCGGTGTTCGCGCAGGCCGGAATCGGCACCGGCCTGTCCGATATGACCGGACGCATCATCGAGGTGAACGCCGCCTTCGCGCGCATGCTCGGCTACACCCCCGAGCAGATGTGCGCCCTCGCCGTCACCGACCTCACCCACCCCGACGACCCGCCCGACATGTGGAACCGCTACGGCGGCCTGATCGGCGGCGAGCAGGACAACGTCCAACTGGAGAAGGCGTACCTGCACCGCGACGGCCACACCGTGTGGACCAACATCAACGTCTCGCTCATCCGCGACGAACACGGCGCCCCGCAGTACACCCTCATCCTCGTCGAGGACATCTCCGAACAGCGCGCCCTGCGCGAACGCCTGAACTACCGCGCCCACCACGACCCGCTGACCGGACTGGCCAACCGCTCCCGCTTCTTCGACGCGCTGCACAGCGCCTTCGCCGACCCGCGGGCCGAATCGGCCTGTGCTACATCGACCTCGACCATTTCAAGACCGTCAACGACACCTTCGGCCACGCCCTCGGCGACGAACTGCTCGTGCGGGCCGCGAACCGGCTGCGCGACTGCGTGCGCGAACCCGACCGGCTGGTGGCCCGCATGGGCGGCGACGAATTCGTCATCCTGGTGCCCGCGACCACCGGCACCGCGGAACTGGCCGCCCTGGCCCGCACGGTGCTCGCCGCCTTCGCCGAACCGTTCGAGATCCGCGGCCACCGCCTCACCGTGACCGCGAGCATCGGCGTGATGACCGAACAACCCGGCTACGACACCACCGACACCCTGCTCCAGGCCGCCGACACGACCATGTACTGGGCCAAGACCGGCGGCCGCGGCCGCTTCGCGGTGTTCGATCCGGACCGCCGCCGCCGCGAGCACACCCGCGCCGAACTGACCGCCGCCCTGCCCGCCGCGGTCACCCGGGGCGAGTTCTTCCTCGACTACCAGCCCATCGTCAGCCTCGCCGACGAACTGCCCGTCGCGGTGGAAGCCCTGGTGCGGTGGCGACATCCGGAGCTGGGCGTGCTGACCCCTACTCGGTTCATCGATCTGGCCGAGGACGCCGGACACATCGCCGCGCTCGGCACCATGGTGCTCGAACAGGCGTGCCGCGACGGCCGCGGCTGGTACGACAAGTTCGGCGACCGGACACCGGTCGTCAGCGTCAACGTCTCCGCCGCCGAGGTCGCCGATCCCGCCTGGCTCGGCCGGGTGCAGACGATCATGTGCGACACCGGAATCGCGCCCGAGCAACTGCAACTCGAACTCACCGAGAGCGCGTTCATGCACACCAGCGGACGCCCGTTACAGGCGTTGCGGGATCTCGCCGACGCCGGGGTGCGCATCGCCATCGACGACTTCGGCACCGGCTACTCGAACCTCGCCTACCTCGGCCAGCTACCGCTGCACGTGGTGAAACTGGCCGGACAGTTCATTCACCGCATCCGCGCCTCGTCGAGCGCGGACCGCGGGGACCTGCTGGTGCTCGAGACCATCGTCGACCTCAGCCACGCCCTCGGCCTGACCGTCACCGCCGAATGCGTGGAGACCCCGCATCAGGCCGATCGCCTGCTCGGTCTCGGCTGCGACACCGCCCAGGGCTGGCACTTCCATCACCCCATGGCCGCCGATCGGCTCACCGATCTGCTCGCCGACATCGGTCCCGCGACAAATCCGGGCCGGGAGTAGGACACTTGATCACTATGCTCACGGTTTACTACGACCTGTTCCTACTCCTGCTCGAGGGGGAACGCCTGTTCGAGCGGCTGTTCGGCGCGTGAGCCGCCGCCGGGCGCACGGTCACCGGGCGCCGCTGTCGTCGGGAACGGTCACCGCGATCTCCCCGCCGAGGCCGTACCCCTCGGCCAAGCGCAGATGGTCGCCGCTCCAAAAGCTGCCCGGGTCATAGCGATTCGGGCGCTCGCTCGGCAGCAGGCCCATCGACTGATACGTCATCGCCACGATCTCCGCGCAATACGCGTTCTCCAGCCCGAGATCGCCCCGCCGCGGCCGACGCGGCACCGGCACCCGGCCCAGGAACCAGCGACCCGCCAGCGCGCTCGTCGACGGGAACGGCATCCCGTCCAGCCGCGCGACCGTCCGCAGCGCCGCGTCCTCCATCGCCCGCGTCACCGGCCGATCCAGCTGCCGCAACCACGCCTGCTGCCCGTACTCGCGCGTCCAGCGCAGCACCGCCGCCCGCAGATCGTGCAGTTGCGCGCCACGATGATTGGTGCCCGACCACATGTCCGGCAGGGTGCGCCCGAGTTCGGCGTGCCACATGAGCGCGGGCAGATCGTCGACGACGACCGCCATCCCGACGTGATTGACCGGACTGTTGGTCAGCCCGCGGATCGCGCGATCGGCGGTGGAATGTCCGCGGAACAACCACAGATCCCCCGTCCGCGTCAGCTCCACCGCTTCGTCCAGACCGATACTCGAGGGCGCTTCCCGTGGCACCCGTCTAGCCTAGGGGCATGCGCTGGTGGAAGATATTGGGCCTGGCCGGGGCGGCAGGCGTCGCGGCGACCGGGGTCGTCATCGTGTGGGACCAACGCAAACGCCAGGCGTACACCCCCGAACAGGTCCGCGAACGGTTACGCGCCCGGCTCGACGAACCGAGCGAACCGTCCGCCTGAGATGTTCGAGGACTTCGCCACCGAACGGGTGCGCCTCGCCGAATCCGACATCTTCGTCCGCCACGGCGGCGACGGCCCCGCGATCCTGCTGCTGCACGGCCACCCGCGCACCTCGGCCACCTGGCACCGCGTTGCGCCGCAACTGGTTTCGCGCGGATACACCGTGGTCTGCCCCGACCTGCGCGGCTACGGGCAGTCCCGCGGGCCCGCGTTCACCGCCGACCACGCCGGATATACGAAACGGGCGATGGCCGCGGACATGGCGGCGGTCATGCACACCCTCGGACACACCCGCTTCGCGCTCGCCGGACACGACCGCGGCAGTTACGTCGCCCTGCGGCTCGCGCTCGACCACCCCGATCTCGTCTCCCGCGTCGCGCTCATGGACTGCCTGCCCATCAGCGAACATCTCGCCCGCATCAGCACCGATTTCGCCACCCGCTGGTGGCACTGGTTCTTCTTCGCCCAGCCCGAGACTCCGGAACGGGTAATCACCGCCGATCCGGACGCCTGGTATCGCGGCGACCCCGACACCATGGGCGCCGAGAACTACGCCGAATTCCGCGCCGCCACAAGGAATCCCGACGTGGTCCGCGCCATGCTCGAGGACTACCGCGCTGGAATTTTCCTCGACGCCGACCACGAACGCGCCGACCATCGCACCGGACGCCGATTGCGGTGTCCCACTTTGATTCTCTGGTCGCTGCGTGACGATCTGGAACAGCTCTACGGCGACCCGCTGCGCATCTGGCGGGGCTGGGCCGACGACGTGCGCGGGCACGGCATCGACTCCGGACATCACATGGCCGAGGAGGCGCCCGAGGCGCTCGCGGACGCGCTGCTCACGTTCCTGCGCTGACCGGCGTACCGGTCAAGACGGCTGGATCACCTTCCCGCCGCCCTACCGGCGTCGATACCCTTATCGCACCCGCATCGCCCACCGAGCTCCGGGAGGAACCATGGCATTCGTCGGGTCGTCGCCTTCCGCCCGGAACGGCGCCGCGGCGCCGTGAGCCGCCGACCCGTTCGACTCCCCTTGCCGGACGCCACGGCCCTCCGGTTGCTCGCCAGCACCGGACTGGGCCGAATCGTGTTCTCCCGCTACGCCTTACCCGCCATCAGCCCCGCCGACCACATCGTCGACGGCGACCGTCTCATCGTCCGCGGCGGCGACGGCGCCCTGCCCACCCGGGACACCCAGGTCCTCACCTACGAGGCCGACCTCATCGATCCCGGCACCGGCCTCGGCTGGTACGTGACCGTCACCGGCACCGCCGACGCGGTCACCTCCCCGCACGACACCGCCCGCTACCGAAACCTGTTCCCGCCCGGCATCTCCGGACCCGACGACCGCGTCTTCCGCATCCGCCCGCAGATCATCACCGGCATCGAATACCGCGCCCCGGACGATCCGCGCACGGACTGAGGCCCCTTCCCTCTCTGCTTTTCTTTGGGGCGACGTTCTCGCTTATGACACGTCGGCTTCCAATGTTTGGATGCGCATATGAAAGTAGGGCACTGAAAAATAGCACGAGAGCGACGCCCCCCGACTCGAATCACACTGTGCGCCAAGGATGTTCGAGCACGGCCCGCCAGACCTCCGCCCACGGGAACAAATGCCGATGCCCGCCGACACGCGGCTCGGGCTGCGGATACACCTCCTCCCCCAGCACCGTCACACCCCACTCCCCCAGATTCCGCACGGCCGCCCGCAGCGGCGGAAATCCGATCTGCGCCCGGTTGGACGCGGGCACCGCCACGATCGGCACCCGCATCCCCACCCCCTCCACGAGCAACCCCAACGGCAACGTGTCCGAGATCCCGACGGCCCACTTGGCCAACGAATTACACGTCAGCGGCGCCGCCGCCATGGCATCCGGCGGCGGCAGCACATCCGGCGTCCCCGGCATCTTGTACTCGCTGCGCACCGGATGCCCGGTCCGCGCCTCGAGTGCGGCCACATCGATGAACCGCCGCCCGTACGGCGACGCCACCACGCACACGTCCCACCCGTCGCCCCGCGCGAGATCGACCAGCGTCCCCACATCCCCGGCGATCGGCGATCCGGTGACAATGGCGTACAGCACCGGCGCTCCGTGCTCGTTCATCCGCCCATGATCGCAGACCGCCGGGGCCGTCGGCCTACTTCCGTTCGCGTTTCTCCCTGACCCGCACCGAGATTCGGATGGGCGAACCCTCGAATCCGAACTCCTCGCGCAACCGGCGTTCCAGGAATCGCCGATACCCGGCCTCCAGGAAGCCCGTGGTGAACAGCACGAATGTCGGTGGCCGGGTCGCCGCCTGGGTGGCGAACAGGACCCGGGGCAGCCGACCGCCGCGCATGGGCGGCGGGGTGGCGGCCACCACTTCCTTGAGCCAGGTGTTCAATCGGCCGGTGGGGATGCGCTTGTCCCACGAGTCGAGCGCGGTTTCCATTGCGGGAACGAGCTTTTGGACCGCGCGGCCGGTGTGCGCGGAGATGTTGACGCGCTGCGCCCAGCGGACCTGGACCAGTTCGCGGTCGATCTCGCGCTCGAGTTGTTCGCGGCGGTCCTCGTCGACCAGATCCCATTTGTTGAAGGCCAGGACCAGGGCGCGGCCGGTGTCGGCGACCATGCTGATGACGCGCAGGTCCTGCTCGGTGATGGGCTGGGACGCGTCGATGAGCATGACCGCGACCTCGGCGGCCTCGATGGCGGATTTGGTGCGCAGCGAGGCGTAGAACTCGGTGCCGCTGGCATTGGCGACCTTGCGGCGCAATCCGGCGGTGTCGACGAAACGCCATGTGCGCCCGCCCAATTCGACCAGCGAGTCGACCGGGTCGACGGTGGTGCCCGCGACGTCGTGCACCACCGAGCGCTCGTCGCCGGACAGCTTGTTGAGCAGGCTCGACTTGCCGACGTTCGGCTTGCCGACCAGCGCGACCCGGCGCGGACCGCCGCCCACGCCGCCGCCCTCGCGCGGGGTCTCGGGCAGCACCTGGAGCACGTCGTCGAGCAGATCGCCGGTGCCGCGGCCGTGCGCGGCGCTGACCAGGCGCGGCTCGCCCAGCCCCAGCGACCACAGCGTGGCCGCCTCCGCCTCGAGCTTCTCGCCGTCGACCTTGTTGGCGACCAGGATGACCGGGGTCTTGGAGCGGCGCAACGTCTTCGCGGCCGCCTCGTCGGTGGCGGTCGCGCCGACCGTGACGTCCACGACCAGCAGGATCGCGTCCGCGGTCCGCATGGCCAGCTCGGCCTGCCGGGCGACGGCCTGTTGCAGTCCCTTGGCGTCGGGTTCCCAGCCGCCGGTGTCCTGCACCAGGAACCGCCGCCCGGCCCAGCTCGCCTCGTAGGAGACGCGGTCGCGGGTGACGCCGGGAATGTCCTCGACCACGGCCTCCCGGCGGCCCAGGATCCGGTTCACCAGCGTGGATTTGCCGACGTTCGGGCGGCCGACGACGGCCAGGGTCGGCATGGCGACGTGGTCGTCGGCGTCCGCGTCGTCGGCGAGATCGGCGATCTCCCAATCGGTTTCGTCGCTCCAGATGCCGTCCCCGGCGAAGGTGTCCTGGGTCATCGGCCGCCTCCCGTCGAAATCGCTTCGCGCACAACGCGATACAGCTCGTCGATGACCTCGTCCATGGTCAGTTCGCTGGTGTCGACCAGCACGGCGTCCGCGGCGGGCCGCAGCGGGGACACCACGCGGGTGGAGTCCAGCGTGTCGCGGCGCTGCACATCGGCCAGCACGGCCGCGTAGTCGTCGCCGCGGCCCTCGGCGATGTTCTGCTGATTGCGCCGATGCGCGCGGGCCTCGGCCGAGGCCGTCAGATAGATCTTGGCGTCGGCGTCGGGCAGCACGACCGTGCCGATGTCGCGGCCCTCGACCACGATCCGGCCCGCGCCCGCGGTGATCTCGCGCTGCGTCGCGACGAGCTGCTCGCGCACCTCGGGGACCGCAGACACCGCCGACACCGCCTTGGTGACGGCATTGCCGCGGATCTCGGCGGAGACGTCCTCGCCGTCGAGCTCGATCAGCTCGCGGCTGGGATCGGTGCCGATGGTCAGCGGCAGATCCTTGACCGCTACCGCGATCGCGGCCGGATCGGTCAGATCCGCGCCGACCCGCAGCACGCGCAGCGTCGCCACCCGGTACATCGCGCCGGTGTCGAGGTAGCGGGCCGCGAGCCGGGTCGCCAGGCGACGCGAGACGCTCGACTTGCCGGTACCCGACGGGCCGTCCATGGCGACGACCAGCGGCGTCGACCCGGACATCTGCGCAGCGTCCACGCCGCCTCCTCGAACGTTCCGTACCGGCATCCCCACACCGTTCACCGCGCCACCGCCTCGTCGAAGTCTCCGATAACCCTGTCCAGCCGCTCTGTCACAACGACACCGCCTCGTAAAGCTTCCCGATCTCGTCCCGGCCCAGCACCCGCATGCTGCCCGGTCGCTGATCGCCGAGCGCCACCGGGCCGATATTGGTGCGCACCAGCCCGATCACCGGGTGGCCGACCGCGGCCAGCAACCGGCGCACGATGTGCTTGCGGCCCTCGTGCAGCACGAGTTTCACCAGGGAGCGGCCCTCGCCGAGGTCGAGCACCTGGAACCGGTCGACCTTCGCGGGGCCGTCGTCGAGTTCCACGCCGTCGCGCAGCCGCTTGCCGATCTCGCGCTTGACCTCGCCGTGCACGGTCGCCAGATAGGTCTTGGACACCTCGAAGGAGGGGTGCATGAGCCGGTGGGCCAGATCGCCGTCGTTGGTGATGAGCAGCAGGCCCTCGGTCTCGGCGTCGAGGCGGCCGACGTGGAACAGCCGCTGCCCGGCCATCACTCGTTCGGCCACGATGTCGCCGACGCACGGGCGGCCGAGTTCGTCGGACATGGTCGACTGGTAGCCCTTGGGCTTGTTCAGCGCCAGGTAGACCTGTTCGTCGCGGACCACCACGCGCACGCCGTCCACGCGCACGACCGCGGTGTTCGGGTCGATGCGCAGGCCCTGTTCGCGCACGACGACGCCGTCGACCTCCACGCGGCCCTGGTCGATGAGTTCCTCGGCGGCGCGGCGCGAGGCGACCCCGGCCTTGGCGAGCACCTTCTGCAAGCGCTCGCCCTCGCCCCAGGGCAGCTTCTTCGGGCCGGTCTCCTCGGGTTCGACGTTCTGGTGCCGCGCCGGTTTCGCGAAGCTGAGCACGGTCTGTTCGCGCCGCTGCCGCTGCGGTTTGCGGCTCGACGCGGGCTTCGAGGTCGGCGGCCGTCCACCGCCGCTCGACCGGCCGTCCCCACGCCCGCCCATACGGTCCGGCGCGGAACCCCCACGCGCCGAACCGAATCCGCGCTCCTGCCCCGCCCGGCCGCCACCCGACCGCTCGAAACCCCCACGGCCACGGTCGAATCCGCCCCGATCGTCCCGATCGAACCCACCGCGCCCACGCTCGGCGCCACCCCGGCCGTAGCCCGTCCGCTCGTCGCGGTCGAACCCGCTCCGGCCGTAACCCGTCCGCTCGTCGCGGTCGAATCCGCCGCGGCCGGAGTTGGCCCGGTCGTCGCGGTCGAATCGGCCCCGGCCGCCGCGCGTGTCGCGGTCGAATCCGCCGCGTCCTCGCTCGTCACGGCCGTAGCCCCCGCGCCCGGCGCCGCCGCGCTCCGGTCGATCGAAACCGCCTCGGTTCCCGCGCGCGTCGCGGCCGTATCCGCCGCGCTCCTCGCGCTCGAAACCGCCTCGGCCGCCGCGGGATCCGCGGTCGGAACCCCCGTAACCCCCTCGATCCCCCCGGCCGCGGTCTCCGCCGCGCCCACTGGCCGATCCGCCCTGCGGCGAATCGGTCCGACGTTTTCTACGATCCGGTGTGCCATCTCGGCGAGCGGGTGTATTCACGTGGTCCTGTCAATCCTCGGCGCCGAGGTCGATATCCGACTCGGCGGGTTTTTTCAGCCTGGTGTACCGGGGATCGGTGTCCAGGCTCTCGTTGATCTCGTCGATCAGGTCGACGCCCGGGAGTAGGGGCGCCAGCGGCGGGAGGTCCGCCAGTGACGCGAGCCCGATGCGTTCCAGGAACAGCTCGGTGGTGACGTACTGGGTGCCGTTGGTCTCCGGATCGGTTCCGGACTCGGCGATGAGGCCGCGGGCCACCAGGGTCCGGATGACGCCGTCGACGTTCACCCCGCGCACGGCACTCACCCGTGCTCGCGTAACCGGTTGACGATAGGCGATCACCGCCAGAGTCTCCAAAGCGGCCCGGGTCAGTTTGGACCGCGAACCGTCCAGCAGCATGCGCTCGACATACGGCGCGTACGCGGTCCGGGTATAGAAACGCCACCCGTCGCCCACGAATCTGAGATCTACACCACTGTCGCGCGCGGACAGCTCCGCCGACATCTCGCGCAACGTCCGTTCCACCCGTTCCACGCTGTCGTCGAGCGCCGCCGCCAGCTGCCCCGCGGGCGCGGGCGCGTCGACCACGAGCAGCATCGCCTCGAGCGCCGACCGCAACCGCGCGTCGTCGAGCCGCTCGGCGACCTCGGCCGCCTCGTCCGCGCCCTCCACTCCGGTCCCCACCGTCATCAGCCGTAGTCCTCTTCGATAGTGATTGTGGGCGTTGGGTTTTCACCCGCCGCGTCGCCGAGCCAGCTGACCGCCAGCGGCCCGAGCGGGTCGGGCTGGTCGAACTCGATCGTCTTACCCCGATACAGCTCCAGCAACGCCAGGAAGCGGGCCACGATCTCGATCGGCACCGCGCAGTCGACGCAGATCTCGCGGAAGGTGGTCCAGCCGCCCGCGCCGCGGCTCTTGAGCATCTCCAGCACGAGCGCGGCCTGCTCGGCCACCGAGATGGCGTGTGAGTGCAGGTGGTCCAACCCCACCTTCGGCGCCGGGCGGGGCCGGAACGCCGCCGCGGCCACCTCGGCGAACCCGGCGGCGTCGACCCCCAGGGTAACCTCCGGCAGCAGGTCCAGGTAGCGCTCCTCCAGCGACACCGCCCGCGGATAGCGCCGCAGGGCGGCCTGCTCGAGTTCCCCCAGCAACTCGGCCACCTGCTTGAACGCCCGATATTGCAGCAGCCGCGCGAACAGCAGGTCGCGCGCCTCGAGCAGCGCCAGATCCTCTTCGTCGGTGACCTCACCCGCGGGCAGCAACCGCGCGGCCTTGAGATCGAGCAGGGTGGCGGCGACCACGAGGAATTCGGTGGTCTGATCCAGGATCTTGTCCGCGCGCAGCCCGGCGTCGTGGTCCAGGCTCGCGGTCAGCGCCTTGGTGTAGGCGATGAATTCGTCGGTGACCTGATGCAGGGCCACCTCGGTGACGTCCAGGCGGCGCTGGCTGATCAGTTGGAGCAGCAGATCGAACGGGCCCTCGAAATTGGCCAGTCGCAGATGAAAGGTGTTCGAAGCCGGTGAATCCGCGTCCGCTGAGGTGGTTCTGTCGCTCACCGGCCCGACCGGTGAATGACTTCCCGTGCCATCGCGCGATAGGCTTCGGCGCCACTGGATTTCGGCGCCCAGGTGGTGATCGGCTCACCCGCGACGCTGGCGTCGGGGAACCGGACCGTGCGGGCGATCACGGTGTCGTAGACCAGGTCTCCGAACACCTCGACCACCCGTGCCATCACCTGCCGCGAGTGCAGTAAACGCGCATCGAACATGGTGCCCACGATGCCGTACAGGGTCAGGCGCTGGTTCAGCCGGTCCCGCACCTTGTCCACGGTGTCGGTGAGCAGGGCCAGTCCGCGCAGCGAGAAGTACTCGCACTCCATCGGAATGATGACGCCGTCGGCGCAGGCCAGCGCGTTGACGGTGAGCAGGCCCAGCGACGGCTGGCAGTCGATGAGGACGTAGTCGTACTGCCCGAGCAGCGGGCGCAGGGCGCGGCCCAGGGTCTGCTCGCGCCCGACCTCGTTGACGAGCTGGATCTCCGCGGCGGACAGATCGATATTGCTGGGCAGCAGATCGAGACCCTCGACCTTGGTGTGCAGCAGCACGTCCGCCGCGGTGGCGCGATTGCCGATGAGCAGGCTGTGCACGGTCAGTTCGAGATCGTGGTGCGCGACGCCGAGCCCGGCCGACAGCGCGCCCTGCGGATCGAGATCGACCAGCAGCACGCGCCGCCCGTATTCGGCGAGGGCGGCGCCGAGGTTGATGGTGGAGGTGGTCTTGCCCACGCCGCCCTTCTGATTGCACATGGCGATGACGACGGCGTCGCCGGTGTGCGAGACGGGCGGGGGCTCGGGGATGACACGCAGAGGCCGACCGGTCGGTCCGATCTCGGTGCCGTCGGCCACGATGTCCTTCGCCTCCCATAGTGTCTGGGCCGCCTGCTCGATGCGGGGGGCCGACCTTCCCGAAAGCGGTTCTGTCGCAGCGCTTCTCGGCTCCTCGGCCGCACCGGCTGTCGTCATATCCGCTGCTCCTTCAGTGTTCTGCGCCCAATTGCCCCGCCGAGCGCAGCGAGGCAGCTCCCAACCAGATGACACCGTACGGTGCCACCTGGACCCCCATAGACGCTACCGCTTCCGAGCGCAAGACCTCGGCTCGGACACGCAATGTGAGCGTGGCATCAGTGCGCCGCAGCGGTGAGCGGAACGCAAAACCTCGGCCAGCATACCGGCGAACATCGAGAAATAGCGAAACCGCACCGCGTCGGCGCGTCGTGTCCTAGCGGGCCCGCGGATGCGCCGTGGCCCAGACCTCGTGCAGGGTAGTGACGGTGACGAGGGTGTAGATCTGGGTCGTGGTGACCGACGCGTGGCCCAGCAGCTCCTGCACGACACGGACATCCGCGCCGCCGTCGAGCAAATGTGTGGCGAAGGAGTGTCGCAGCGTGTGCGGCGAGACCGCGGCCCCGATGCCCGCGCGCTCGGCGGCGTCCTGGAGCACCTGCCACGCGCTCTGCCGGGAGAGCCTGCCGCCGCGATGATTGAGGAACAGCGCCGCGTTTCCCCGCCCGCGCGTGGCCAATTCGGGCCGCCCGCGCACGAGGTAGGCGTCCACGGCGGCGAGCGCGGGCCGTCCGATGGGGACCATGCGCTGCTTACCGCCCTTGCCGTGCAACACGACCGAGCGGGCATCGGTGTCGATGTCGTCGACGTCGAGGCCGACGACCTCGGAGATGCGCGCCCCCGTCGAATAGAGCAGTTCCAGCAGCGCGCGGTCGCGCAGGCCGCGCGGCCCGCCGTCGGCCCCGCCCGCGGCGTCGAGCAGCCGCGAGATCTGGTCGTAGGGCAGCGCTTTGGGCAGCCGCCGCGCCGGGGTGGGCGGTTTCACCGGATGCGCGACATCGCCCGCGGTGTACCCCTCGGCGGTGGCGAACCGGTGCAGGCCGCGCACCGCGACCAGTCCCCGCGCCGCCGAACTCGCCGCCAGCGGCGGATAGCCGTCGCCGCCCGCCCGCAGCGCGATCACGAAATCGGCGATATCGCTCTCGCTCACCCCCGCCAGCGCGTCGATTCCGCGCCGCGCCAGGAACTCTCGATACCGGCCGAGGTCGCGCCGGTAGGCGCTGAGCGTATTGCGCGCCGCACCCCGTTCCACCGTGAGGTGATCGAGGTAGGCGGCGATCTCCCGCTCCAGCATGACGCTCGCGGAATCCCGGTGCGATCCTGCGGCATCCACGGTCACATCATGTCAGTTGGGCGCGACACGACTGCTGCCGAAACGCGGGATTTCGGACACAACGGATGTCGTGGCGTCCCGGCACAATTCGTCGATCAGCTCCGGGCGCACATGCGACACGGTGACGATATGGGCGCGGTCGCCGACCGTGGCGAGATGGTACTTGCGGCAGACCCAGGCGGCGGGCCGGTCGAAGGTGACGGTGAGCGACCACGGCTCGCGGGCGGCCCGCAGCCCGGCGGCGGCGAGCCGACGTTCGGCGTACTCGGCCGTGGCGAGGGCGGCGCGGGCGCGGCGTTCCAGACCGGCGCGGCCCTGGGCCGCCAGGGCGTGCCAGGCCAGCGCGATCGCGGCCCCGGCGCGGCAGCCGGTGAGGGTGGCGTCCGCCGCGCCGACGTATTCCCCGGTCACCTCGGGCCGCACCAGGTCCGCGCGGCACAGCGCGACAGCGGCGGGCATCGGCAGGCCGAGGGCCTTGTGCAGGCACACGGTGAGACTGCCGATCTCGGGCCGGACGAATCCCCACGCGTCGCGCAGCGGCGTGAACGGCAGCACGAGACCGCTCAGCGCGGCGTCGAGATGTACGTACACCCGGCCCGCCGCCGAGGCCGCGCCGACGATCGCCGTCACGTCGTCGATCGCGCCGGTCATGGTGGTCCCGATGTTCGCCACCACGACCGCCCCGCGTCCGGCGTCGGCCGCGCAGGCGCGCCCCAGCGCCTCGGTGTCGACGCGGCCCGCCGCGTCGCAGTCCACGACGACCAGTTCCCGGCGCATGAGCCGGGCGCTCTTGCGGACCGAATAATGGGTCGCCGCACCGCAATACACCCGGGCCTGCGGCAGCAGCGCACAGCCGCGGTCGAGCCCGAACAGATTGGCCTCGGTCCCGCCGCCGGTGACGTATCCGTAGCTACCGCCCGGATCGGCATTGGCCAGCCGCGCCACGAACTCGACCACCGCCAGCTCCAGATCCTTCACCCCCACCCCGGACTTGTCCGTGCTGTCGGGGTCGCCGACGTCGGTGGCGAACACGTCGAGCAGCCCCGCGAACCGGCTGTAGGAGAAGTCGAGATTCCCCGGGAAACCCGCGATATACGGTGTCTCCCCGCGCATTTCACCGAGGAACTCGTCCAGCACCTCCGCCGTGGGCCGAGGCTCCACCCCGATCCGATACGGCGCACCCCGAGAGAAGTCCATAGCGCCCACCCAACCCCACCCGCCCGCCCGGACGTGGGAGCCGCGCGCGGACCCCGCGTACCTTCGGGCGGCCTCCCGGTCCAGGAACGCGCTCGGCTCACCGGCCACGGGGCATCGGAGCCGCGCGAATCCCTACCTACCCCTGGGCGGCCTTCCGGTCCAAAAACGCGGTCGGCTTACCCGGCCACGGAGCGTCGGCCGGGCGCAGCGGGACGGCGCGGGCGCGGGCGGTGGACAGGGCCAGCACGCCCGCGACGGCGGTCGCGTTGACGATCTCGCCGGAGAGGGCGGCCTCGACGGCGGCGTCGAGCGGCATGCGCACGAGTTCGATGTCGGCCTCCTCCAATTCGGGCTCGGGCCGGTCGGTTTCGTGCAGGCCGGTGGCGAGATAGATGCGCAGCGCCTCGTCGGTGAACCCGGGCGACAGCGCGACGTCGACCAGGACCGACCACTCGCGGGCGGCCAGCCCGGTCTCCTCGGCGAGTTCGCGGCGGGCGGCGTCGAGCGGATCCTCGCCCTGCTGGTCGAGCAGGCCCGCGGGCAGTTCGAGCAGGCGGCGGCCGATCGGGTGGCGGTACTGGTTGATCAGCACGATATTGCCGTCGTCGTCGAGCGCGGCCACCGCGACCGCGCCGTGGTGTTCGATCACCTCGCGTTCGACGACCCGCCCGCCGGGCATCCGCACCTGGTCCAGCCGCAGCGCGAGGATCGCGCCCGAGTACACGGTGCGGCTGGCGACGGTCTCGAAATCGTGTGTGCCCGGGGCGTTCTCGGGGGCGCTCACCGCGCGACCCGCTCCGCCTCGTCGAGTTCGACCTCGGGGATCTCCACCGGAAGCCGTTCGGCCGCCTTGTAGTTCAGGGCGGCGGTGATGAGCCCGGCGAACAGCGGGTGCGGGCGGGTGGGTCGGCTCTTGAGCTCCGGATGTGCCTGCGTGGCAACGAAATACGGATGCTTGTCCGCGGGCAGTTCCACGAATTCGACCAGATGCCCGTCCGGGGAGGTGCCGCTGAACCGCAGCCCGCTCGCGGCGATCCGGTCGCGGTAGGCGTTGTTGACCTCGTACCGGTGCCGGTGCCGCTCGGAGACCTCGGTGACGCCGTACGCGGTGGCGACCACCGAACCCGGCTCCAGCACCGCCGGATACGCGCCGAGCCGCATGGTGCCGCCCAGATCGGCCTCCCCGGCCACGACCTGTTCCTGATCGGCCATGGTGGAGATCACCGGATGCGTTGTGTCCGGCTCGAATTCGGCGGAGTTGGCGTCGGTGAGCCCGACCGAGCGCGCGGCCTCGATGACCATGCACTGTAAGCCCAGACACAGCCCCAGCAACGGGATGCCGCGGGTGCGGGCGTAGCGGATCGCGCCGACCTTGCCCTCGATGCCGCGGATGCCGAAGCCGCCCGGGATCAGCACGGCGTCCACATCGCGCAGGTGATGCTGTGCGCCCGCGGGGGTCTCGCACTCGTCGGACTGCACCCACCGGATGTGCACCTTGGCGCGCGCGGCGAATCCGCCCGCGCGCAGCGCCTCGGTGACCGACAGGTAGGCGTCGGGCAGGTCGACGTACTTGCCGACCAGCGCGACGGTCACGTGCTCGCGCGGATTGTGCACCCGGTCCAGCAGATCGCCCCACACCGTCCAGTCGACGTCGCGGAAGGGCAGGCCCAGCTTGCGGACCACGTAGGCGTCGAGGCCCTCGCGGTGCAGCACCCGGGGGATGTCGTAGATCGAGGGCGCGTCGGGGGTGGAGATGCAGGCGTCGACGTCGACGTCGCACATGAGCGCGATCTTGTTCTTCAGCGGCTGCGGCACCTCGCGGTCGCAGCGCAGGATGAGCGCGTCGGGCTGGATGCCGATATTGCGCA
This sequence comes from Nocardia sp. NPDC003482, assembly GCF_053588115.1. Taxonomy (NCBI): domain Bacteria; kingdom Bacillati; phylum Actinomycetota; class Actinomycetes; order Mycobacteriales; family Nocardiaceae; genus Nocardia; species Nocardia sp. NPDC003482. The sequence continues at coordinate 23,500 of NZ_JBSFPI010000036.1, read as the reverse complement.
GCGCGGCCACCGAATGCTGGGTGGGCTTGGTCTTGAGCTCACCGGAGGGCGCGAGATAGGGCACGAGCGTGACGTGCAGGAAGAAGACGTTCTCCCGGCCGACCTCGTGCCGGATCTGGCGGGCCGCCTCGAGGAACGGCTGGGATTCGATATCGCCCACGGTGCCGCCGATCTCGGTGATCACCACGTCCGGCGTCTGCCCGTCGGCGTCGGGGTTGGCCATCGCGAGCACTCTGCTCTTGATCTCGTCGGTGATGTGCGGGATCACCTGGACGGTGTCGCCGAGGTACTCCCCGCGCCGCTCCTTGGCGATCACCGACGAATACACCTGTCCGGTGGTCACATTCGCGTCCCGCGTCAGGTCGCGATCGAGGAAGCGCTCGTAGTGGCCGACGTCGAGATCGGTCTCGGCGCCGTCGTCGGTCACGAACACCTCACCGTGCTGGAACGGATTCATGGTGCCGGGATCGACATTGAGGTACGGATCGAGCTTCTGCATCGTCACGCGCAGTCCGCGCGCGGTGAGCAGTTGGCCGAGGCTGGAGGCGGTAAGTCCCTTGCCGAGGGACGAGGCGACGCCGCCGGAGACGAAGATGTGTTTGGTGGCCGTGCGCGCCGGAATCCGTGATTGACCCACGGGACTCCACGCTAACACGAGAAACGCCACCCGAACGAACGCCACGCGGACCGCCCGACGCTGGCCGGAGACGATTTCGTCACACGCGCCCCACCGGGCCATTGCCACCTCACCCGTCGCCGGTTACCGCACAGCAGCCATCAGGCACACCGACGGAGCCTCGCGCGGTACGGGTGCCCCGGGCCTGGGCGAACCGGCCCTGGCGCCCAGGGAGGCCGGGCGCGATCGACGTGGCTAGCGCGGCAAGGCGATCACGCTGAGCGAACTGGCGTCGGGCCCGGTACCGTACCGCCCGGATCCCCCGTTCAATTGCTCGCTCAACCCGAGAGCCGTTGTCACCCGCCCGATTTCGCGATCCACATTGTCGACCGTGGTGACCGCGTTCGCCGCGGGCCCGTCCGCGCGGACCGCAGCGATGGCCCCCGCCCCCGTGGCCGACCCCGCGCGCCCGGCCAGCACCACGCCCGCACCGCGCCCGCGCAACGCGCCGGCGAACCGGGCAACGATGGACCCCTGATCGCCGCCGCCCGCCCCGTCGCCGGTCACCACGACCGCGAGCTGCGCGGGCTGCACGTCCCCCGCGGTCACGAAGCCGCCCGCGCGCAACGTGTCGAGGATGAGCGCGCGTTCCTCCGGCGTGGACCGCTGCTGCCCGCTGCCCGGATCGACGAGGAAGGCCAGGCCCAGCAGATCACCGGCGAGTCCGCCCTGATCGATGGTGTCACCGCGCAGCTGCCCGCCCGCGGGGATCAGATTGGTGGCCGCGGTCCGCAGCCGGTCGCCCTGTCCCGAGTCCACGAAAGCGCCGGTGAGCCCGACCGTTCCGCCGATCGACGCGCCCGCGGTGGTCAGCGCCTTCGCGACCGCGTCGACATCGCCGCGGTCGGCGTCGGGGGTGGTGAACAGCAACACACCGCGACCGGACAACGTGCCCCCCAGAATGCGCCCGCTCGATCCGGCGATGAACGCGTCCGCGGCGTTCGCCTCGGCGGTCAACCGGTCGACGCGCGCGGCGAGCGCCTCGGCCCGGTTCCGCTCGCCCCACCCCGACCAGGGCGCGGGCCCGTCGAGCCAGTGCGAGCCCAGGACCAGCCCGGCCGCGAGCGCGAGGATCACCGCCGCGATCGAGAAGACGTTGCGCCGCAAGAACATTCGAACCCCCTAGCGCGAGCCGTGCAACAGGTCGTGCACCGAGATCCGCGCGTGCTGCCAGGTGACGGTCGCCCAGTCCAGCACCCCGGCGCCCAGATGCGAGGCGAGCACGGCCACGATCAGCGCGGCCAAGGCGGCCAGCACGATCAGCGCGGCCGCCCAGCCGGAGGTGCGATGCTGATACAGCGTCGCCACGGCCTTGGCGTCCATGAGTTTCGCGCCGGTCTTGAGCCGGGTCAGGAACGTCGCCGGGGTCGACTCGCGCCGCCCGCGATCGAAGAAGTCGTCCAGCGACGCCGCCGCGCCGCAGGTCACGATGAGCGCGGCCCCGTGATGATCGGCCAGCAGCAACGCCAGATCGGCGGCCGAACCCGAGGACGGGAACGTGGTCGCGCCGATGCCGAGATCCTGGATGCGCTCGAGGCCCCGGGCGTGCCCGTCGGTGTCGGCGGGCAGGATGACCTCCGCGCCGCATTTCAGCGTCGAGGCGGTGATCTCGTCCGGATCGCCGACGATCAGATCGGGCCGATATCCCATGCGCCGCAACGTGTCCGCGCCGCGGCCCACCCCGATCAGGATCGGCGCGTACTCCTTGACGAACGGTTTGAGCGATTTCAGATCGCCGTCGTGGCCGGGCCCGTCGGCCACCACCACGACGTGCCGCCCGCGCATCGCCAGTTCCAGCTGCGGCACGCCCAGACCGTCGATGAGCAGGGCGCTCTCGGTGCGGAAGAATTCGATGGTGTTGCCCGCGAACGCCTCGAGGTGATCGGCCAGCCCGGTGCGGGCCTCGATCATGCGCTCGGCGATGGTGGCCTCGGTCAGCTCGATCGCCTCGACCAGCGCCTCCGGATCCTTCTTGGTGAGCCGGTCGGCGTAGATCACCCCGTTGTCGACGCGAATCCGGCTGCCGTCCTTGATCTTTCCGAACACATCTGCCGTGACCGCGTCCAGCAACTGGATTCCATTGGCCACCAGCACTTCCGGGCCCAGATTGGGGTAGCGGCCCGACATCGACGGCGAGGCGTTGACCACCGCCGCCACCCCGGCCTCGACGAGCCGGTCGGCGGTCAGCCGGTCCAGGTCCATCTCGTCGAGCACCACGATGTCCCCGGGGCCGACGCGTTGCAGCAACCTTCTGGTGTTGCGGTCCGCGCGGGCGATCCCCACCAAACCGGGCAGCGTCGCGGTATTTCTCGACAACAGCGCCAGCACCTTCATGACTTCAGATAATGATCCGCAACCCTCGACCCGTGGTGGAGGCGCGCCGACCGCGCGACACACCGGATAAGCTCCGGCACACAGATTCGAAGGAGATTCGCATGGCCAGTACGACCGTCGACGCCGTCATTCCCGCACCTCGCGAGCGGGTCTACCGGATGTTCACCGAGCGCGACAGCCTCAACCCGCATCTGCCGATCACCATCAGCCTGAAACAGCCCGGCTCCCCCGACCCCAGCGGCGTGGGCGCGCGCTACCTGGTCGGCGCGGCGGGCATCGGGATCACCGAGGAGACCATCGAACTGGTCCCCAACGAGCTCATGCGCTACAAGGTCATCGCCGGTGTCCCGGTCAAGAGCCACATCGGCACGGTCACCTTCGCCGACACCCCCGACGGCGGCACCAAGGTCTCCTACACCATGGAGTCCTACCCCAAGATCCCGCTGCCCGCCCGCGTCACCGAACTGGTGCTCAAGGGGCTGATCTCCCCGTTCCTGAGCGCGGCGCGCAAGGCCGCGGCGCAGTAGGTCAGCTCGCGGCCGCGCGCGCGGCGTCCTTCTCCGCGCGGGCGGTGTCGAGCAGTTCCTCCGCGTGCGCGCGGCCGGTCTCGGTGTCGTCGAGACCGGCCAGCATGCGGGCCAGTTCCTTGACGCGTTCGTCGTTGGTGAGCGCGTGCACGCCGCTGTTGACGCCCTTGCCGTCGTCGACCTTGTCGACCACGAGGTGGGTGTCGGCAAACGCGGCGACCTGCGGCAGGTGCGTCACGACGATGACCTGATGGGTGCGGGCCAGCCGCGCGAGGCGGCGGCCGATCTCGACCGCGGCCCGGCCGCCGACCCCGGCGTCGACCTCGTCGAAGACCATGGTGGTGCCGTGCTCGGAGCTGGCGAGCACGACCTCGAGCGCCAGCATCACCCGCGACAGCTCACCGCCGGAGGCGCTCTTGCTCAGTGGCAGCGACTGCGCGCCGGAGTGCGCGGCCAGCCGGAACTCCACCTCGTCGACGCCGGTCGATCCGGCGTGAAAGTCCTTGCCGCCCATGGTGATCGGCGCGGAGTCCTGCGCGCTCGCGGGAACCGGACGGACGTCGACCTCCAATTTGGCGCGGCCCATGGCCAATCCGGCCAGCTCCGCGCTGACCGCAGCGGCCAGTTTCTTCGCGGCCTTGGTGCGGGCGGCGGTCAGCTTCCTCGCGGTCTCGCGCACCTGCTCGGCGGCGGCGTCCACCTCCCGGGCGAGCCCGGCGAGGGCCTCCTCGGACACGTCGAGCGAATCCAGCCGTCGCCGTGCGTCGTCCGCCCACGCGAGGACGCCGTCGATGTCGGGGGCGTACTTGCGGGTCAGCGTCTTCAGCTCGGCCTGCCGGTTGAGCAGCGAGTCCAGCGCGCCCGGATCCGACGGCAGATCCGACAGGTACGCGCTCAGCTCGGTGGTCAGATCCACCACGACCGAGATCGCGTCGCCCAGCCGCGGGGCGAGGTCGCGCAGCGCGGTGTCCTCGGCCGCGTCGAGCCGGGCCCGCGCGGTGCCGAGCAGGTCCAGCGCGCCCGCGCCCTCGCCGGGCGCGTCGGCCGGACCGGCCAGCGCGTCGTGCGCGGCGGTGGCGGCCGCGCGCAGCGAGTCCAGATCCGACAGCCGCCGCACCTCGGCGACGATGCGTTCGTCCTCGCCGGGTTCCGGTGCGAGCGCGTCGATCTCGTCGAGCGAGTACTTCAGCCGGTCGGCCTCGAGCGCCAATTCCCGGCTGCGCGCGGTGCGTTCGAGCAGTTCCTCGCGCGCCTGCAACCAGGTGCGCCGGGCCAGTTGGTATTTGCGCAGCAGGGTGGCGATGGATTCGCCCGCGAACTGGTCGAGCGCGCGCAACTGCTGATCGGGCCGTTGCAGGCGCAGCTGATCGTTCTGGCCGTGCACGGTCAGCAGCGGCGCGGTGAAATCGCCCAGCACCGCGGCGGGCACGCTGCGCCCGCCCAGATGCGCGCGCGAGCGCCCGTCGCCGGACACCGTGCGCAGCGCGATCACGCTGCCGTCGTCGTCGCGTTGCGCCCCAGCCGATTCCAGGACCTTGTCGACCTCGTCGCGGGCGCCCGCGTGCACCTCGTCGAGGGTGAACCGTCCCTCCACCACCGCGCGCGCCGCCCCGCGCCGCACCCGCCCCGCGTCGGCGCGGGCCCCGCTCAGCAGGTGCAGGCTCGTCACCACCATCGTCTTGCCCGCGCCGGTCTCACCGGTCAGGCACGTCAGCCCCGCGTGGAATTGCGCTGTGGCGGTGGATATGACGCCAAGACCGTCAATCCTGATCTCTGTCAGCACTCGTGCTCTCCATTCGGCCCGCTCCCGGCCGCCCGGGCCGCCGGCCCCGCCAGCCTGTCACGGGCAACTGGAACTTGCGCACCATCCGGTCGGCGAACGGCGCGGAGTCCAGCCGCACCCACCGCACCGGTTCGGACCCCCGGACCGCCTCGAACCGGCCGCCCTTCGGCAGGGCGAGGGTCCGGCGGCCGTCCAGGAAGACTATCGCGTCGTGGCCCGTCGCCACGGTCTCCACCGCGATCAGCGACTCGGGGCTGGTCACCAGGGGCCGCGCGAACAGGGCGTGGGCGTTGCTCGGAATCACCAGCAGCGCCTCGAGTTCGGGCCACACCACCGGGCCGCCCGCCGAGAACGCGTAGGCGGTGGATCCGGTGGGCGTGGCGATCAGCACACCGTCGCAACCGAATTGCGACACCGGCCGGCCGTCGACCTCGAGCACCACCTCGAGCACGCCCATGCGCGCGGCGTTCTCGATGCTGGCCTCGTTGAGCGCCCATCCGCGTTCCACGACCACATCATCGACCCGGACACTGACATCGATCGTCATCCGCTGTTCGATGCGGTAGTCCCCGCGCACCACCTGCGCCAGCGCCTCGTCGAGGTGCTCGGCCTCCGCCTCGGTCAGAAACCCGATGCGCCCCAAATTGATTCCGAGAACGGGCACTCGCGCGGGCCGGGCCATCTCGGCCGCGCGCAGGAAGGTGCCGTCCCCGCCGAGGGCCAGCACCATCTCGCACCCCGACGCGGCGTGCGGCCCGTGGTCGACCTTCTCCACCGGATGCCCGTCGGGCACGACGGTGGCGGCACAGTCGAGCCGCGTGCTGTACGCCTCGTCCTCGAGCACCCGCAGGCAGATCCCCGCGTCGGCGAAGATCTTGGCGACCCGCTGCGCGGTCTCGGTCAACTCGGCCCGCCCGGGATGGGCCACCAGCAGAATCTCGCGTCTCATCGCGGCCCCTCCTCCACCGCGCGCCGCACCATCTCCTCGACATCAGAGTCTGGCGCGGGGGACGTGCGCAACCAGAGGAAGTATTCGACATTGCCCGAGGGACCGGGCAGCGGACTGGCCACCACCCCGTGCGTGCTCAGGCCGTGTTCGGCCGCCGCGGCCGCCACATCCCGCACGGCCTCGGCACGCAGAGCCGGATCCCGCACCACACCGCCGGAGCCTACTCGGTCCTTGCCGACCTCGAATTGCGGTTTCACCATCGGCAACAGGTCGGCGTCGGGCCCGCAACACGCGGCCAGCGCGGGGAGCACCAGCCCGAGGGAGATGAACGACAGATCGGCGACCACGAATTCGACCGGGCCGCCGATGTTTTCGGCGGTCAGCGTGCGGACGTTGGTGCGGTCGTGCACCCGCACCCGCTCGTCGGTGCGCAACCGCCACACCAGCTGCCCGTAGCCCACGTCCACGGCGACCACCTCGCGCGCGTCCCGCGACAGCAGCACATCGGTGAATCCGCCCGTCGACGCGCCCGCGTCCAGGCAGCGCTTGCCCGCGACGCGCAGCCCCCGCGGCTCGAACGCCTCGAGCGCGCCCAGCAGTTTGTGCGCCCCCCGCGAGGCCCAGCGGACCTCGTCGGCCTCCTCGCGCACGACCAGCGGCGTCCCCGCCTCCACGGCCGTCGCCGGTTTCGCCGCGACCGTCCCGTTGATCAGCACCCGTCCCGCCCCGATCAATTCGACCGCGTGCTCCCGCGAGCGCGCCAGTCCGCGGCGAACCAGTTCGGCGTCCACCCGAGCCCGCCTGGCCACCTCAGATCTTGTCCACCGTCGCCAGCGCCTGGACCAGCACCTCGTGCGCCTGTTCCAGGATGCGGGCCCGCCGCGTGATGTCCACGCCCGCCTGCTCGGGATCCGAATCCCGCGCCCCCGCAGCCAGTTCCGCGAGCAGGGTGTCGACCTCGGCGCGCACCGCGACGGGATCGGCGAACTCGGCGGGATTGGCCCCGGCCAGATGCTGTCCGGGCAGCGGAACACCGGGCGTCTGCCCGGGCGTGTGCGGACGAGGATGCGGCGTAGTCATGGTGCCGACAACGCTACCGGAGTTCGCATTCGAACACACGTTCCTCCGGCGTGGTTTCGCGGCGGGTCACCGATTGCCAAGGGCCGGTAGGGGTTCGGTGGACCCGTCGCGCAGCCGGGCGGCCGAGCGGCGGGCGAGCAGGATGACCGCGTGATCGCGCCGGATGAACAGCTGGGCCGCGCGGCGATCGGCCCGGGTCAGCAGGTCGGGATCGGCCACCCCGCCGGGCTCGCTGAGCAGTTCGTCCAGTTCCATCCCCGCCACCGCCTGATCGCGCGTGACGAGCCGGTCGGGCAGCCAGCTCAGCCGCCAGGAGTGCAGCGCGACCCGATCCACCCGCACGGCCCATTCGGGGGTGACGTCGCTGGTGATCGACCACTCCGTGCGATAGAGGCTCATCGCCGCTCCCCCTTCGCGCCGCAGTCGCCGAACGGATAGCAGGCCGGGTGAATCCCCGCGGGAGCGGGTATCTCGTATTTCCCGCCCGGATACCCGGCCACGACCGCGACCATCACGAGGACGGCGCAGAGCAGCAACACCGCGAATGCGACCACCCCACGCGAAATCACTGCGAAAAACATACCGAGCCCACCCTTTTCATATTCGAAGATTGCATTTCTCACCTCGCACATCTCCCGTGCGTGAGAAATTCTGGATACCGAAAGAATGGCGCGCGAAACGCCCGGACGGGAGTCCGGACCATTCGATTCGCCGCCCGTGGCACCGTTGTGCACGCGCCGCGTGCAGAACCGGCCGCGACATCGACATCGCGTCGAATCCGGCGATAGACTGAATTCCCGGTTTCACCCGACGGGGTCGCTCCCCGGGAGCACGAGTGGTTCGCATGACGGACGTCCCACACAGCATCAGGTGCGCGCGCCGAGTCGCGCGCGAGGTCAAAACCGCCAAGGGTTCCGACTACGAGGCGGCCCGCGCCGTGCACCGGCACTGTGGGGTCTCCCTGCTGCGCGCACACCGGATCGCCCGGGGCTACACCCTGGTCGAGGCGGTCGAGGCGTTGAAGGAGGCGCTCGCCGCCCGCGGCACCCCCGCCACGGGACTGAGCCATCAGCGCATGTCGCAGTGGGAGCAGGGGCAGGACATCCCCTCACCCCGCTACCTCGACGGCCTGTGCCTGCTGTACCGCACCCGCCCGGACCGCCTCGGCTTCGGGCACGACTACTCCGACACCGCCTCCGATCCGCGAAACGAGTTGCAGGACAACATGGATCGTCGTCACTTCGTGAGCCTGGCCGCCGCCGGGGCGGTGTTCATGTCCGCGCCGTTCGGCCCGGGCCCGCACGGGGAGGACCTCGACCCGCCCGGCGGCCCGCGCGCCACCGCCGCCTACGTCACCCTGCTCGAGGACCTCACCGAGCAGAGCGGATATCGGCTCTATTCCTCACCCGCCGAGTACATTCCGGCGCGCATGATCGACCTGGCCCGCACCCAGGCGTGCCTGCTGACCACCACGGCCACCGACATCCGCCGCCGCCTGCACCGGATCTACGCCAAGAACGCGGGTTTCATCGCCATCCGGCTCAACGACGTCGCGGGCGCGAGCGACACCTTCGAATGGTTCGGCATCGCGCGCCGCGCGGCCCGCCAGGCCGAGGATCCGGCCGTGCTCGCGTGGCTGGCCGGGCGGGTCGGCGACGCCTTCGCCTGCCACGGGCGGCTCGACAACAGCCTGGCCGCGGCGCGTTCCGCGCAGACGCTCGGCGGGTCCCGCGCCAATCCCGCCGCGGTGCTCGGCCATCTCATCGAGGCCGGGGCGCAGGCCCGATCCGGTTGCCGCCGAGGGACTCTGCACGCGGTCCGCGAGGCCGACCGGCTGTACGCCCGGCTCCCGGCGGAACAGAACGTGCCCGACGGCTTCCACGTCAGCGAGTATCTGCTGCGCTGGCATCAGTCCAACGCCCTGGCCCTGGTCGGCGCGCACGCCGAGGCGGCGCCGCTGCGGGCGCGGGTGCTGGAACTGCCGCTGGCCCGCCACGACCAGGTCGGCACCGCGCTGCTGCACCTCGACGCGGCGGCCGCGCAGGCGGACGGCGGCGACGTGGAGGCGGCCTGCGACACCATCACCGCCGCCTGGCTGGAGCTGCCGGAGGAGTTGCGCGTGGGGCAGATTCCGCAGCGCGCCCACGAGATCCTGCGCTCGCTCGACACCCGCCGCGCCACCCACCGCCGGGCGGCCGAGGTGCGCGAGCTCCTCGAATCCGCCACCCGGCGAGACAGTTCCGCATGACCGATGCCGCACTCACCGGGCCAGGGGTCGGCCGCGACGCAGATCGAGTGTGACACAATGGAATCCGCCGCCCATCGCGCGTGCGTGCCGCAGCGTGTGCGGTACCACGTCGATGCCGCGGCGCTCCAGTGCCGCGATCAGCTCCCGCTGCGCGGCGTCCACGATGGCCAGATCCGGCCGCACCATCAGCAGATTCATCCCGATCCAGCGCGACGACAACGGGTACGGTGTCGCACACGGCGTCTCGACCATGGGCGGGCACCACAGGTGATCCCACGCGCGCAGCGGTTCGGGCAACAGGTCGAGGTCGCGAATCCGCTCCGGATTCAACAGAACCAGGCCCTCGCGCAGCAGGCTGATCGTCGAATCGATGTGGGTGTAGGGGTAGACGCCGCGAATGGGATGGACCCGGTAGTCGCCCAGCGCGGCGAGGGTGGTGCGCAGCCAGCGGTGGCCGAGTTCGTTGCCGCTGGCCGAGACCAGGTAGAACAGGTCGGGCCCGCAGCGCAGCACGTTCGCGGCGTCGAAGGCCGGTTCGGCCTCCCCCAGCGCGACCCGGCCCGTGCCGTCGTCGGGGAACAGGTCCTCCCGCAGCTGCGGCGGCGGCGCGGCGATCCACGCCGAACCGCCGATCATGCAGCGCTGGAACAACTCTCGCAACCCCGCGAGTTCGTGCGCCCGCGCCCGCATGGGGCTGGGCGCGGCGATGACGGTCCGCCCCACCACCAGCGCGAGATCGCGCGGGCAGTAGGAGTAGAAGCCGCTGCTGCGCCAGTGCGGCGTGGCGAATTCGACGTCGTGGGCGATCGGGGCGGGCCGGTGCACCCGCACCCCGAGCTCGCTCAGCACGCGCGCCAGGCCGTCGAGATCCTCGGCGGCCTCCTCGAGCACGCGTCGCGGAAAGGCTCCCACCGCGACCCTGGCCAGGGTCGCGGCGTCGAGGTCGGGATAGAGGTTCAGCCAGGCCGACCGGTCCAGCGGCGGAATCCTGGCCCCGGCCGCGGTGCCGACGACGACGTCGAGCAGCGGGCTGAACTCGTCGTGCGAATCCGCCCGCAGGGCAACCGGATCCGTGGGTTCGACCGCGAATGCGGTGGTGAGCGTCTCGGTCATGACACGCCGCCTTCCGGATCAGCCGAGCGCCCGGACGGCGCCGCGGCGGCGGTGGGCCCGGATCGAGGAACAGGTCATCGCGCGCAGCAGCCAGCGGTCGCTGCCGTCGTAGCGCGCACGAAAGACGCTGCGGCCGTGCACGGTTCGCCGGTTGTCGGCGATGAGCAGGTCGCCCGGCAGCAGCTCGACGCCGAGGGCGGCCCGGTCCAGCGCCGCGGTCAACGCCCGCAGCGCCGCCGCGGCCTCGTGGTCGTCCGGATCGGCGGGGCGCGCGTCCGCCTCGCCGAAGCAGATCTCGGGATCGGTCGCGGGTCCGCTCAACACCGCCACCCGCTCCGCGTCGACCGCGCCGGACAGCTCGTGCGCGGTGTCGGGTTCGATCACGAACCGCGGTTCGCGCAGCACCGCGACGACCTCCGCGGCGAGATCCAACCGCCGGACCGGGGCCAGATAGGTGACCGCCCCCGGATGCCCGCGCAGGCACAGCAGGCCGAAGTAGTCGCAGCGGTCGGCGCTGAACCCGTCCTCGACGTGCCACTGCAACGGAACCGCGCTGCTCGCACCGGTTTGCGTCTCCTCGCGTCCGGGCACCGGGGTCACGTGCTGCACGAGGCGGCCCTCGTGCAGCGTCCGGAAGGTGAACGGCTCCCCCAGCGGCAGCGACGCGGCCAGCAACAGCAGCGCCGCCGCCTCCACGACGGGCATCGACCAGTCCGGGGTGACGGTGGCCGGGGTGGCGGGCAGATCCGTCAGATCCCCGCAGACCCCGCGCAGCAGCAGCGCGTTGTGTTGCGAACCGACGGCCCGGAATCGATGCAGCGCCACGATCATTCGCGGCGGCAGACTCGCGATGAGACCCGCGGCGATCTCCACCGGATCCTCGCCCGCGCACAGTTCGCAGGCCGCCCGCAGCGCCTCCGCCCACGCCACCGCGGTCTCCCGCCGGGTCAGCGTGACCACCTCGCCGGGTCCGAGCCGATCGAACGACGCGCCGCGCGCTTCGCCGCCGGCGCGCCCCGCCCTCCCGGCCGGGAAATTCCGGTGAAAGGTGTGACGGCCGAAATTGTCGTTCATGGGGCTGTCCTTTCCGTCCGACCGCGACATCCGTCGCTGGGGACAGCTCACCGCGACCCGTGCGGCGTCCGACATCCCACCGGACAAAACGGGGGAATCGCGCCGTCTTTTCCGACTGTCCGCCGGACACCCGGACGGCGGTGCCGCACAATTGTCGTCACCCGGCGACAGGATTGCCGACGAGCGGGGAGGCACCCGACGACCATGATTCCGAACCGAGCGGTCAGTCGCGAATATCTCGCGAAGCTGACGACCCCGGCCGAATTCGGCGGCGCGCTGCGCCGAGCCCGCGAGGCCGTCGGACTTTCCATTCGCCGACTGGAGCGAAAGGCGACCGATCACGACAAGGGCGGCCCACGCCGTTTCGTCGAACTGACGAAAAACCTCATCGAGGACATGGAGAAGGGAAAACGCCTCGAGGGCAATCGCGGCGTGGCCGGGAGCGACAATCGGCTCGAGATCTACCTGTGGTGCTGCGGCGTCCCCCGCGACGATCTCCCGGCGTGGCTCGAGACCCGCCGCCGCCTGCTCGCGGCGCCCGTCCCGCCCGCGGTCGAACGCGACACCGCGCCCGACGAGGCGGCGCCGCTGCGGCCCGCGGTCAAGACCGCGCTGCGCCGCGACGTGCACACCTTCATCGGCCGCGACACCGAACTGCGCCGCCTGCTCGCCGCGGCCGACCCGGAGAACGGCACGCTGATCTACACCATCGACGGGATGCCCGGAATCGGCAAGACCGCCTTGGCGACCCGCGCCGCGCACCTGCTCGCCGACCGCTTCCCCGACGGCCGCTACTTCATCGAACTGCACGCCCACACCCCCGGCCGCACCGCCGCCGACCCCTCGGACGTGTTGGCGGGCATGCTGATCGGACTCGGCGTGGACATGCGCTACATCCCCGACACCCTCGAGGGCCGCCGCGACCTGTGGCGCGACCGGCTCACCGGCAAACGCGTCCTGCTCGTCCTCGACGACGCCCGCGACGTCGCCCAGATCGAACCCCTGCTGCCCGCGGCGCCGGAATGCCTCACCCTGGTCACCAGCCGCAGCCGCCTCATCACCCTCGACAACGCCATGCCGCTGGCCCTCGACATCCTCCAACCCGGGCCCGCCACAACGCTTTTCACCACCCTGGCCCGCCGCGCCGCCAGCGCCGACGCCGACCGCGCCGCCGCGGCCCGCATCGTGCGCCTGTGCGGCTACCTGCCGTTGGCGATCACCCTGCTGGCCGGTCGCCTGGCCCATCACCCGTCCTGGACCATCGCCGAACTCGCCGACGAGTTCGGCGCGGCGTCGGATCTGCTCGGCGAACTCGACGCCGGGTCCCGCGCCGTGCGCGCGGCGTTCGATCTGTCCTATCGGGACCTGCCGCCGCGACGGAAGCTGTTCTTCCGGCGGCTGGGCCTGCACCCCGGCGCGGATCTCGACGCACACGCCGCGGCGGCGCTGGCCGACACCGATGTGGCCACGGCCCGTTGGGAATTGGAGTCGCTCTACACCGATCACCTGCTCGACGAACCGGCCCGCGGCCGGTACCGGCTGCACGATCTGCTGCGCGAGTACAGCCGGGCGCTGGCCGCCGAGGAGGCGCCCGCCGATCGCGCCGGGGCCCAGCGGCGGCTGCTGGACTACTACCAGCACACCGCGACCGCGGCCGATCGCTGGCTGGCGCGCTGGACCCATCCCACCGCCGATCCGTACGGCGACCCGCCCGACCGAATCCCGTTGCGCGCGTTCGCGAACGAGATCGAGGCGCTGGAGTGGATGCGACTGGAACGGGAGAACCTGCTCGCCTGCCTGGACGAGACCGCCGCCCGCGATCCGGCCCGGATGATCTGTCTCACCGGCCTGCTGGCGAGTCTGCTCGACAGCGACGGCCCGTGGCCGCTGGCCCGTCAGCTGCATCGCCGCGCGGTCGAGGCCGCCCGCCGCGTCGGCGACCGGCTCGGGGAGGCCGACGCGCTCAACAACCTCGGCGCCGCGCATTGGCGGGCCGGGGACTACAACCCGGCCATCGAACGGTTCGAGGTCGCCCTCGGGCTCTACCGCGGCCTCGACAACCCGCTCGGGGAGGCCAACGCGCTCAACAACCTCGGCAATGTCCACGAGGACACCGGCGACTACTCCGGGGCGGCCCAACTGCACCAACAGGCACTGACCCTGTACCACCGGCTGGGCAACCGGCTCGGCGAGGCCAACGCGCTCAACAACCTCGGCAACGTGCGCGAGGAGACCGGCGACTATCACGAGGCCGCCGACCTGCACCGGCAGGCGCTGACCCTGTACCACCAGCTGGGTCACCGGCTCGGAAAGGCCAACGCGCTCAACAATCTCGGCATCGTCCGCACCCGCACCGGACTGCACGCCGAGGCCGTGGATCTGCATCGGCAGGCGCTGGCGCTGTATCAACGGCTCGGCAACCGCCTGGGCGCGGCGAACGCGCTCACCAATCTGGGGATCGTGCGCACCCACACCGGCCTGCACGCCGAGGCCGTCGACCTGTACCGCCAGGCGCTGGCGCTGTATCACCAGCTCGGCAACCGCCTCGGCGAGGCGAGCGTGCTCAACAATCTCGGCATCGTCCGCACCCGCACCGGACTGCACGACGAGGCGATCGAGTTGCACCGCAAGGCGTTGACGATCTATCACCAGCTCGGCAACCGGCTGGGCGAGGCGTACGCGCTCAACAACCTCGGAACCGTCTACACGCGAAGCGGTTCGCGGCTGGAGGCCATCGTCTTCCTGCGCCGCGCGCTGCTGATGTTCCGCCGGCTCGGCAATCGCCGCGGCGCCGCGGAGGTGTGCGTGGACATCGGCAAACTCCTGCTCGCCACCGGCGCGCCCGATCAGGCGCTACGCATGTTCACCGAGGCGGTGGACACCGCCCGCGAGATCGAGAGCCAGCTCGAACAGGCCCGCGCCCTCGAGGGCATCGCCCGCTCGCACGCCGCCCTGGGCGACCGCACCCACACGCGCGAGTTGCGCGAGGCGATCGAGATCTACCAGCGCCTCGGCGCGCCCGAAGCCACCTCGGCCGCAAGCTATCTCAGGTCGCTGGAATCGGATCCGCCGTCGGGGTGATCCGGCCCGACGATCTCGTCGAACAGATACCGATCCACGGCCACCCGGATCGCGCGCGCCTTGCTCAACCGCACCGCGCGACAGAACTCGTCGAGCCGTTCCCGCGTCGAGGAGTCGATGTAGACGTCCTCGACCTGCACGCACCGCGGTCGGCTCCGCCGAAATCCCTTGTCCGGCACCGTGATATCCGCGTCCCCGCGCGGCGCCCGCGCATCCCCCACGCCGTCGAAGGCGTCGAGCATCGTGATCACCGCGACCCGGATCAACTCCCCCGCCCCGACCGCGCGTTCCGCCGCCAACACCTCGATCAACGCACCGATCGCGGGCGCGAAACCCACGGTGAGCCGCGTTTCGACATCATTGTGTTTCATGGACCGCGTACCTCCCGGCGTGGGACGCAGAAGCCCCCAGGGGAGCACGGCGAATGCCTCCGAAAATCGTAGCACGCACGCCCGCGTCAGGCGGAGTGCACGGGCGTGGGCCGTCCGAGATGGGCCTCCATATCCAGGGTCGGCCGGCGAATGGCCAACCCGTCCGCCACGAACGCGGGAACGATCGTGAATCCGCAACCCCCGAGTCCCCCCAGATGCAGCACCCCGATATCCCCCGTCCTGCTGCGCGGCATCCATTCGGCTATCGTTCGCTCCGCGGCGGGCCGCAGCCCGTACCAATAGCGGTATTCCCCCTCGGCCAGCGCCGCCCCGAACATCGGAAACCGTTCGAGCACACGCTCTTTGATCTCCTCCACGGTATCGGTCACATAGCGCGGCGCCCGCGCCGGATCGGCCAATTCCGCGTACACCTCCGGTTCGGTCACCAACCGCCCCGACGCCCCGCCCAGACAGATGTGCCCGCACGCCCGATGCGGAATGCTGTAGGTGAGTTCGTGTTCCCGATCCTCGTCCATCAGCACGATCCGATCGAACGGCTCGGGCACCTTCGCCGGATCCACCAACAGCAACACCCCCAGATCCCCCTCGATCCGCTTGTCCTCCAACAGGAACTGCGCCCGATCCCCCGCCGCCACACACGCCACCTCGGCCCCGAACGCGGCGGTGATCCGCAACAGATCGTCCACATCCTCGACGTGCCGAACCTCCGGAACCACCCCGTCCAACCCACTCACCGCGCGATACAACAACGGCATCAACGCGCACGTGGAAATAATGGACCCGTCATCCACCCGCATCCCCCGCCGAGCAACTCGAAATCCACCGGATCCACCGCCACCGCCGCCCCCGGATGCCCCTCCGGCAACCGCTGATCCGCCGCCCGAGTCAAAAACACACTTTCGGTCCGTATGAGAAATTCGTCCAACCCCAGCTCGGACAACATCCGCCACCGCCGAAACGACCTACGAGCCCAGTCGGCAACCCTCGGGTCACCGTTGAGGAACGGCATGTGCCAGCCACAGGAGCCGAAGCTGGCGATGCGGGTGTCGTGGTGGTCGGCTATCCAGAGAATACGGACCGGTTTGGATAACTCGCGCGCGGCCGAGAACAATCGGTAAACGACCTGATGTCCGCTGATGCCGTGACCGACCACGACCGCTCTGCCCGTCCGCAGTGCCGTTTCGGTGAAGGTCTCCGGCTCGAAAGCTTCGAGTTTGCTGGAGTTGAGGTCGTTCACGGAAGCACCCTCTTCCAGATCAGGGGCCTTCGTGGTACAGGCCCTGACAACCCGAGAGTGCCGCCGCCGCGCCGCTCTGTCAAGTATCGCTCGACAAGTCTTTCCCGAGTGGTAAGCTGCGCTTGATTTCCAAACGGATCGAATTCACTTGATCATGGTCCGCCTCGTGCGGCGACCCGGAAAGGGACAGGCATGCGCGAGGTCAAGCTCCCCGCCGTGCTGAAGCGCCTCATCGACGAAGGTGAGCACAAGGGTAACCGTCGGCAGGTCTGCAACGAGCTCGGAATTACTACCGCCGCCCTGTCTCAGTACATCAACGGCCAGACGACACCGAGTTTAGAGAAGCTCATCGCCATGTCCGATCTCTTCAAGGTCTCCTTGGATTCTTTGATCTTCGGCGAGGACATCATCGCCGGGTCGAGCGGCATGCTGGAGTATGGCCCGCTGGTTCGCTACGTGGAAGCAGGACTCGCCTCCGCGCGGGCGAACATCGCCGAGGAGTCGGCCCTGGTCGCCAAGATCGGAAGCATCCTCGCGGACCAGATCGCCGCGGCCGCCCAAGCAGCGGCCAAGCGCTCCACCACGCTCTACGGGATGCTCGACAAGGCTCAGGCCCTCGAGCTCGAGCGCTACAGCCTCGCCAGCACCAACGTCACGATGGATATGGACGACATCGTCGAGGTCCGCAGCGATGTCGAGGAGGGCGTGACCGGCAGCAACTTCCTCGAGGTCGTCGCCGAGAACCTGTCGAAGAACCGGACGTATCATTTCGTTCTCTCGCCGGATATGCCCGATCAGCAAACGCTCATCGACCAATATCGAACCCTGTTGCTGCGCAAGGGTCTGAGCCGAGAGGATTTGCAACGCTGCCGCTTCAGCGTCGCTTCCGACACCTTCTATGTCGGATTCAATATTTTTGAGTTGGATGTCGAAAGTTTACGGTCACAAAGCCCTATTTTGTACCAATACATAAGGACGTTTATCGGCTCCGACAACCTGCTGGGATATATCGAAGCGCCCTCGTCGGCACTCGAGGCGAGACTGCTGATGGACACGGACCGAAGACGATTGGCAAGCAAGATCCTGGAAGGTATGCTTCCGGCGACCGAGTAGCGGCGCGAATACCATTTCGCGTCGCGGCTCATTCATGCCGACATCCATCCGACCAAAGGATTCTTACCCAATGAGCCCATTCCGCTGGACGACATGTGACGTTTCGTCCATGTTACCGCACGACTGGGAAGACCAGATTGTGCAGGTCGTCCGAAAGGACACCATCTCGCGGACCCTCGTCAGCGCTCACTCGACCTCGAGAGAGGCCACCTTACACGAGGAAATTCTTTGCGGCGGTGTCGGCGGCGAGGCCCTCTGCTCTCGATTGCCGTGGCTGCGCAAACTTTACGAGGGCCCGTTCCTGGAAATCGCACAGTCGATGACGTCGGAGCGTGTCTCCGTCATGGCGGACGAACGTTTCGCCGTGGTACTGAATGTTCAGCACAGCGGCGAACGCTACGAATGCCATGTCGATACCAACCCCATCGAAGGGCTGCTGTATTGCACGAGCCACTATCCCGGTGAAGGTGGCGAACTCGTGGTCTCCAATCGGGGCGATGTGCGTTCCATCGAGGAGATCGAGAAGGACTGCGCGGTGATCGAACCTCGCGCGGGCCAACTGGTTCTGTTCGATGCTCGCAAGCACAGCCATTACGTCCGTCCCCTCCTGAAGCCGGGAGCCATCAGAATCGTCGCGGCGATGAATTACTACACCGAGTCCGCGCCGGAGGTCGTGCGCCCGCCGGATCTGAACCGGCACCTCACCGGCCAGGATTGAACTCCGCCGACGTGACCGCCCCGGCCTCGAGGCCGGGGCCCCACCCTCGGGGAGCCACCTCACCACTCGAGGAGCGCACATCCCGCCCGATCCATTCTCACTTGGCAGAATTGCGGCCGTGCAGGCTCAACGAAGCAGTGTGATGCCTCGACGCCCCGTTGCCGCGTTGGGTGTCGGGATGGTTGCCGTGGTGGTGACCGCGGAGTTGCTGCATTGGCGGGCATCGCGGCGGTTGTTGGGGCCGGGGGTTGGTCCGGCCCGGAGCGAGGTCGTCGTCGTCCTCGGATATCCCGTCCGGCGCAACGGCCGTATGCACCCGCTCCAACGCTGGCGGTGTCGAATAGCGGTGCGGTCGTTGGATTCTCGAGTCGACGGGACACTGGTGTTCACCGGAGGGGCGGTGCGGCGGGAGCCCGCGGAGGCCGAGGTCATGGCTCGGTACGCGCGCGAGGTGCTCGGGGTGCCGGAGGGGCGGGTCGTGATCGAGACCAAGGCCGAGAGCACTTGGCAGAACATCGAGTTCACCGTGCCGATGATGGAGGGGGTGGATCGGGTGAAGATCGCGTCCGATCCGATGCACGCGGCGCGGGCACGGCGTTATCTGCGGATGCAGCGGCCGGATCTGGCGGAGCGAGTGGTGGGCGCCGCCGACTATCGGTTGCTCGAGCGGTGGTGGTTGAAGGTCCCTACCGCTGGGCACGAGGTGGCGGCGATCGTTCGGCGGCAGCTGGGGCGGTTGGTGCGGTAGTCACTCGGCCGAGGCCGAGGGTGGTTCCTCGGTGGGCGGTTGTTCGGTTCCCAGGCGGGTGGCGATGTGCTGGCGGAGGCGGTCGACCTCGCGGCGCAGCAGGCGGTTCTCGCGGGAGAGGGAGGCGATGACCGCTCCGGTGGGGTCGTTCTCGTCGGGAGCGTCGGTCTCCGCGCCCGGCCGGGCGGCGATCCGGTTGCGCAGATCCTCGATCTCCGCGCCGCAGCCGAGCAGTACCTGGGCCGCGATTCCCTCGTTCTCGTGCAGGAGTCCGAGCAGTATGTGTTCCGTACCGATGTAGTTGTGGCCCAACTGAAGTGCCTCGCGCAGCGACAGTTCGAGCACCTTCTTGGCCCGCGGGGTGAACGGGATGTGCGAGGCCGACTCCCTGGCCGCCCCGCGCCCGATGATCGCGATGATATCGCTCCGCAACCGCGGCAGCGTCACCCCGATATCCTGCAAGACCTGCGCCCCGATCCCGTCCCTCTCGTGGATCAGCCCGAGCAGCAGATGCTCGGTCCCGATGTAGTCGTGTTGCAGCGTCCGGGCCTCCTCCTGCGCCAGGACGACCACTCGACGGGCACGGTCGGTGAATCTTTCGAACATTTCGCCATTCTCCTCGCGGAGCGGGCGGTGCGGGCGAGATCGCCGGGGCCGCAACGAGTCCGGGACACAATCGCGCCGAACGCGCGAACGCGCGACGGATCAGGCTCCGATCGGGATGGCCCGCCCGGGGTGACGGCGCAGGAGATCACTCAGCCGGTCGGCGAGATCGTCGTCGTCGGCCGAGAGCGGATCCACTTGCGCGACAGGGTGATTCAGCGCGTCGAGCTGATCCGAGACGTAGGTGGGCAAGCGGTCGGCGGGCTGTTTGCGGAGATCGGCCAGCGTGCTGACGCCGGTGAGAACCAGCAGGGACGGGAGGCCGACGCGGTGGGCGCCGTCGATGTCGGTGTCCAACCGATCACCCACGACCAGCGCGTCCCGGGTGCCGGCGCGGGTGAGCGCGTCCTCGAGCAGCGGAGCGTACGGCTTACCCGCCACGATCGGCTCGAGGTCGGTGGCGGTGCGCAGCGCGGCGACCATCGAACCGTTACCGGGGGCCAGCCCGCGCTCGTTCGGCAACGTCGCATCGGTATTCGCCGCGACCCATAGCGCTCCCGCACGCAAGGCGTACGCCGCCTCGGCCAGATCCGGCCACGCCGTCGTCGGCGAATGCCCCTGAACGACCGCGTCCGGCCCTGCCCCCTCGAACCGCCGAGTGACCCGCAACCCCACCCGCTCCACCTCGGCCGCCAAATCATCGGTCCCCACAACCAACACCGAAGCCCCCGGCGCGAGCCGATCGGCCAACACATGAGCCGCCGCCTGCGCACTGGTCACCACCTCCTCGGCAGTGGCCCAATACCCGAGATCGGCAAGATGATCGGCCACCGCCCCCGCCGACCGACTGGCGTTGTTGGTGACATACATCAGCGCCTGCCCACCCGCCCCCACCGAAA
This sequence comes from Nocardia sp. NPDC003482, assembly GCF_053588115.1. Classification (NCBI taxonomy): domain Bacteria; kingdom Bacillati; phylum Actinomycetota; class Actinomycetes; order Mycobacteriales; family Nocardiaceae; genus Nocardia; species Nocardia sp. NPDC003482. The sequence continues at coordinate 2,925 of NZ_JBSFPI010000036.1, read as the reverse complement.
GCGCTTCCGGCGCACCGGAAATCACCTCATGCCCCCGATAAAGCGTCCCATCCAGATCCAACAGCAGCGCCCCGAACCGCTCCCGCAACCGTCCCACTCAGCCCACCCGCTTCCGCTCACTACTCATCGCCAGTAGCTGAAGGCTACTTCCCCCGCAGGCCACCATCATCGCCCGCGTACCCAACACCCTCCCGCCCGACCCTCCGCCCCTACGGGATCCCCTAGGTGGACCGCCTTCGCCTCCGCGTGATCCGTGCCCGCTCACCGCGCTCCGAACTTCGGAGCCCGCCGACCCGGTCAACGGACACCAGCGCCACTCGTCACCGCCTCGCTCGGCCGCGAGTTCCTCTTCGTCGCCCGTGACCCGGCTGACTGCCACCCGCGCTACTCGTTATCCGCCAACTCGATCGACGGGCACAGGCACTACTCGTCGCCCCTTGCTCGGCCGCGAGTTCCTCTTCGTCGCCCGTGACCCGATTGGCGGCCACCGGCGCTACTCGTTGTCCGCGGCGCGGCCGAGCGCGGCGCGGGCCGCCGCGACGCCACAACTCGATCGGCGGGCACAGGCGCTACTCGTCACCGCCTTACTCGGCCGCGACTTCGTCTCTTCGTCGCCCGCCAACCTGATTGACGGCCACCGCGCTATTCGTCGTCCGCCTGCTCTGCCGCCAGCTCCTCGGCGCGTTCCTCGGCGTCGGTGTCGCCGTCGAGGTCGGCGGCCGCGGCGTTGAGGAACCATTCGAGGGCTTCGGGGTGCCGGTCGGCGGCGAGGAGGGCCTCGGCGTAGGCGTAGAACAGGCGGGCCGCGGCCGGGCCGGAGCGGGAGGGGTCGAGTTCCGGGGTTTGGAGGGTCACCACGGCCTGGTCGTACTGGCCGAGGTCCATTCGGGCGCCTGCCACCACGATCCGGAGTTCGGTGGCCTCGTCGCCGGTGAGGGCGCGGGCCTCGTCGCTGCGGCCGAGCTCGATCGCGCGTTCCGGGCGGCCGAGGCCGCGCTCGCAATCGGCCATCACGGCCAGCAGACCCGAGCCGCCCGACATGCGGCGGGCCGTCCGCAGTTCCGACAGGGCCTCGGCCCATTCGCCCGCGTGATACGCCGTCACACCGGCGGTTTCGCGAACCACGGCGATCCGGCCCGCCCGCTGTCGCGCCGCGCGGGCGTGCTCGAGCGCCGCTTCCGGATCCTCGTCGAGGAGACGGGCCGCCATCACCAGGTGACGGGCGACGGTCTCACCGTTCTTCTTGTCCAGGCTCAGCAGATCACGGCGGACGGCCGAATCGAGTTCGCTCGCCTCCACATCATCCAGGATCGGCGGCTCGTCACGTCGGTCACGGCCGGAGCGGCGATCCGCGCCGCGCTGATGGTCCTGGGCGTCGGCTGCTCCCGCGTCATCGAATCGCGTTGGGCGATCGGCGTTTTTGAGGTATTCCTGATCCTCACGGTCGGCGGAAGCGGTCGATTCGTCGTCGCGGCGCTGGCGCCGGAAACCGCGGGGCTCCGCTTCGCCCGCCGGGCCGTAGAGCTCGTTCATGTCCGCTTCCGAATCCACGGTGTCGTCGGCCGTAGTCGCCTCCGGGGCCTTCGCGTCATCCCGGTCGTCGGAACGAGCGGGCGCGTCGAACTCCAAGTCGTCGTCGAAGTCATCGGTCTCCCGCTCGTCACGGCGCTCGTCGTTACGCCGGAACCCGTCCCGCTCATCGCGCCGACGGAAGCCGCCCCGATTCGAGTCGCGGTCGAAACCGCCTCGGCCGGAACCGGATTCACCACGGTTCTGCCGGTTGTACCCACCCCTGCTGTCCTCGCCACGGAAGCCACCACGGTCGTCGTCCCGCCGGAAACCACCGCGCCCCGAACCACCACGCTCATCATCCCGACGGAACCCACCACGCCCGGAACCACCGCGGTCATCATCGCGACGGAACCCACCCCGACCCGAGCCACCTCGATCGTCATCACGTCGGAACCCGCCACGACCGGAACCACCACGCTCGTCATCACGACGGAAGCCACCACGCCCCGAGCCACCGCGGTCATCATCCCGACGGAATCCCCCACGCCCGGACCCACCGGCGTCGTCACGGCGGAATCCGGAACCACCCCGGTTCTCGTCGCGCTGGAAGCCCCCGCGGCCCGAGCCGCCACGCTCATCATCGCGCCGGAAACCGCCCCGGCCGCCACGCTCATCATCGCGGCGGAAGCCACCCCGGGATTCGTCGCGGCCATTGCTGCGCCGGAAGCCGAAGTTCTCGTTGTCGTCATTGCGCCGGAAATCGCCGCGCGGGGATCGGCGATCGTCGCCGCCGCGGAAGTTGCCACGATCATCGTCGCGCCGGAAGCCACCACGACCCTGGCCTTCATCGCGGCGATAGTCGCCGCGGCCGGAGTTCGGACGGTCGGCATCGCGGCGGTAGCCGCCACGGTCGTCGTCACGACGGAAGCCACCACGGCCGGAACCGCCGCGTTCGTCATCGCGCCGGAAACCGCCTCGGGAGGAGCCGCCGTTGTCGTCGCGGCGGAACGTGCCGCGGCGGGAGTCGTCACGGTCGGAGTCGCGGCGGGGGGATCCGGACGAGGGGCGGTTGGGGCCGCCGGAATTCTGGCCGGATCCGCTGCGGCGGAACGGCTTTCGATCGTCGTTCTGCTCCGACACGGTGATCCCTTTCTCTGCTTCTCCTCGATGCCCGGCCGCTGGGCTGCTCGCCCGCGTAGGCCGGGCCGGGGGCCCGCCTACTGAAATTCAATCACGCGGGCGGGAGCGTTCTGCTCGCCGCACCCGCAACCGGGTACAACAGGGCCCGGAACGTGGAAAAGGGGGCCCGGTGACGGGCCCCCTTCTCGGGAATATTGTTCCGGCGGTGTCCTACTCTCCCACACCCTGTCGAGTGCAGTACCATCGGCGCTGGCAGGCTTAGCTTCCGGGTTC